>NZ_LZKD01000202.1:0-1365 GCF_001668695.1 Mycobacterium sp. E2497 | reverse complement strand
GCCGACCCGATGGTCCGTCAGGCCGTCGCGAGGTTGGAGTCCGGTGTCCGGATGATCGCCGCGAACAGCGCCCGCGCACTGGACGCGGTGCTGCGCGGCGAGGATCCCGGCGGCGTGGCGTCGGTGAACCGGTTGGTCAAGTCCGAGTTCGAACAGCATCTGCACGCGCTGGCGTTGCGGGCGGCAGGACCGCACGGCGCACTGGGTAGTCGCGCGTCCGGGGCGATTGACAAGGGCCGCTGGACTTTCGGCTACCTGATGAGCCGAGCGACGACCATCGGCGCGGGAACCGCTGAAATACAGCGAAATACGATCGCCGAGTCGGTTCTCGGCCTCCCATCGCATCGCGGTGACGGCCGTAGACCGGCTGTGGTCGAACCGGGCGCGCCGCTCGCGGCGCTGGATCCCGATGAGCAGCAGCTGCGCGACGCTCTCGCGGAGTCCTTGCGTGCCCACGCCGATGTTGAAGCGCTTTTGGATCGGGCACGCCTAGTCGACGCCACCGATCACCAACTGTGGTCGGCGCTCGTCGAGTTCGGGTTGCCCGGGTTGGCCGTCGACGAGCCGCTGGGCGGGGCGGGCGCGAGCAGGCGACTGTTGTACGCGGCCATCGAGGAGGCGGGCTATGCGATCGCGCCGGTTCCTCTGGTTCCCACCGTTACCGCGCTCGATGTCGTCGTCGCCGTCAGGGCCGGGACAACGGCGAAGCGCATCGTCGCCGGGACGACGGCCGCGTTCGCGGTGCCGTTGCACGACACCGGCTGGCTGACGACCGGGCCGGCGCTTCCCGAATGGGACGGACGGCGGTTGGCCGGGGCGATCCCCGTCGTTGCGGGGGCGCCGGCGGCCGAAGTGCTGCTGGTGCTTGCGCGTACGGAAGATCGGGAAGTCCTCGTCGTGGTCGACCCCGGGGAGCAAGGGGTCGATATCGACGCGCAACAGCCGCTCGATCTCAGCGCGACGATCGGCGCGCTCACCCTATCGGGGGCCCGCGGCGAGATCGTGGGCGAAGGACCGGATCTGCAGCGGGCGCTCGCGACGGCCCGACGCCACAGCCTGCTCGCGGTGGCGGCCGACTCCATCGGGGTGGCGGCGCGCGCCCTGGCGATGTCGGTGCACTGGGCGTGTGAGCGTGAGCAGTTCGGCCTTCCGATCGGCAGCTTCCAAGCCGTTTCCCACCGTTGTGCGGACATGCTCGTCGCGTTGGAGGGTGCGCGTGGCCTCGTACTCTCTGCCGCCAACCTCGATGTCGGTGAACACGATTGCTCCGCGGAGCTGGCCGCCGCAGCCGCATTCGACGCCGCGGTGGAGATCACCGAGGGCGCGGTGCAGGTCCACGGCGGGATCGGCTTCACCTGGGAGCAT
>NZ_LZKD01000201.1:0-34230 GCF_001668695.1 Mycobacterium sp. E2497 | reverse complement strand
CGGCGCTGGGCGCCCTCCACGGCGTGACCGAGGTGCACGATCTGCATGTCTGGACGCTGTCGCCCGGCAAGGACATGTGCACCGCGCACCTGCGGAGCGACGGCGACTCCGCGCGGGTGCTGCAGGACGCCCGGGCGGTGCTGTCGGCCCGCGGGCTGCAGCACGCCACCGTCCAGATCGACGCCCCGGACGACGCGGGGTGTTCGGAGACTTTCTAGAGGCCCAGCGCCGAGCGCAGCTCCTCGACGTCGATGTGGGTCGGTGACGATTCGGAGAGGATGCGCAACGCGTCGCGGGCCAGCGAGATCGCCCGCGGCAGCACCCACAGCGCGACCAGCACGGCGACCACCACGTCGGCGTAGGGCCAGCGCGTCGTCACGGTGACCACACCGGCGATCAGCACGCCCAGGCTGCCGACGCTGTCGGCCACCACCTCCATGTAGGCGCCCTTGACCGCCAGGCTCTGCCCCGAGTGGGACCGCAGGAGCAACGCGACCACAAGGTTGGCCAGCAGCCCGGCCAGCGCGACCACGATCATCGGCACGCCGGGGATCGACGGGGTCTCCCTGAGCCGCTGGATCGCCTCCCAAAGGATGAACAGGGCCACCCCCATCAGCAGCCCGGCGTTGGCGACCGCGGTGAACACCTCGGCCCGGTGCCAGCCGTAGGTCCGCGACGGCGACGAGCTGCCGCGGCGGGCCAGGGTCACGGCGGCCAGGCCCATGAAGACGGCGACGACGTCGGTCAGCATGTGGCCGGCGTCGGCCAGCAGTGCGATGGAGTTGATCAGCAACGAGGTGGTCAGCTCCACCACGAAAAACGCCGCCAGTATCGCGGCGGCGATGATCATGCGGGGAATGAGCCGGGACCCGTCGGTCTCGGCGGGACTGTGATTGTGACCGGCGCCCATGCCGTGCAATATATGCGGACTCACGCATATATGGCAAGAGTCAGATCCAGCGGCTCCAGAAGCGGGTCAGCAGGTTGCCGGCGGACACCAGCCAGGGCTGCACGCCGGAGAATTCGAAGAGCCAGAGCACCAGCTGGAAGAACCAGTGGCTGGCCGGCAAGAGCAGGAACAGCACGATGACAAAGCCCCACTGTTTGGCCGGCGCCACCGCGCGCTGCGTCTGGGGGCTCAGGTGCGGCTCCAGGGCGTCGTACCCGTCCAGGCCCGGGATGGGCAGCAGGTTCAGCACCAGCGCCGTCAGCTGCAGGAACCCCAGGAACGCCACCCCGGCCCACAGCACCTGGTGGAACGGGTCGTAGAACAGCCGCGTCAGCGCCAGCAGCAGCACCGCCAGCACCAGGTTGGCCGCCGGGCCCGCCAGGCTGACCATGGTGCGGCGGTTCGGCGTCATGAACCAGGTCCGCACGTACACCGCGGCGCCGGGCAGGCCGATCCCGCCCAGCGCGATGACCACCATCGGCAGCAGGAGCGACAGCGCGGGATGGCTGTAGCGGCGCGGATCCAGCGTCAGGTACCCGCGCACCGCGGCGTCATGGTCGCCGAATCGCCAGGCGGTCACGGCGTGGCCGAATTCGTGCAGGCACAGCGACACCAGCCAGCCGGCGATGACGAACGTGAACACCCCGAAGTACGCCAGGGGCCGCACGGTGCTGCCGGCCAGCCACGCCAGCGCGCCGCCGGCCGCCGTCAAGGCCAGCAGGGCCAGGAAGATGGGGCTGGGGCGCACCGATTCGCGCCGGGCGGGCTGGTTCACCGGTCGAAACTATCGGACCGCCAGCCAGCCTTCGACGTTGCGGTAGAACGTCGACCGGCGCGCCGCGCGCGGCGCGCGCACGCCGTCGCGCACCACGGTGGCCCCGGTGCTGCCCAGCTGGGCCGCGCGACCCGCGACCCAGCGCCGCCGGCCCGTCGCGACCCGGGCGCGCAGACCCGGCACCGCCAGCGTCGGCTCGATGTCGACGGCGCGGATGTCGCCGTCGAACAACACGGCGTCGTCGACGACCGCCTCGCCGTGGACGAACGGCTCGCCCTCCGGCGGCGCCCAGCCGGCCCGTCCGACGACCACCGACCCGGTTTCGTCGCGGAGCAGGGTCGCCCGCCGAGGGGCTCCTCGCCGGGCGCGACGCGCCGCGCGCCACCCGGCGGGCAGGCGGTAGACCCGGGTCGCGCGGGTGCGGCGCCGCGGCACGTAGGCCACCTCGACGTCGAGCCGGCCGGCGCGCAGCAGCCGGGTCAGCACGGTTGCCAGGTCGGCGTCGGCGCCGATCACCACCAGCCGTCGGTGCGGCCCGATCGCGTTGTCCACGTCGGCCGCACCGGCGACGCGGTGGACAGGTGAACCGGTCAACGAGCGGGGCGCGCGTCGATCACCGAACAGCAGCACCGCTACGGCGCGATCTTCCTGCTTCACCAGTCGATACCCTTGTCGTTCAAACCTTCTCGTTCGCTAGACGGCCAGACCATTTGGGCGCAGGAAGATCTCGTCATAACGACACAGTCACAACATCGTTTCGGACTGCGAAAGTTGTTGCGCCACCGCCTGGTAGCAACCGGATACTTTACTCCTGCCACGGGGTCAACGAATGGGTGGCCAAGAGAACGGAGTACTGCCATTCGCCGCCTCACCGCCCTCTTCTCAATCGCGCGAACCGCGCCGCCGCTGTCTGGTACCGGCCCGGCGCGCGTCCATTGCTGACGAAGCAACTCCGCCGTGCCGGCGCCCTGGCGCTTTCGGCCGTCCTGTTGTGCGTCGGGCCGGCGAAGGCCTCGGCCGACGAATCGATCGTGATCGACTTGGTGCGGCATGGCCAGTCGGAGGCCAATGCGGCGCGCGTGATCGACACGGCGGTGCCCGGAACGTTACTCACCGCACTCGGCCAGGAACAGGCGCAGAACGTCGGCAATGCGCTGGCCGCGCAGGGCCCGTTCGCCGGGATCTTCGCGTCACAGTTGATCAGGACGCAGCAGACGGCGGCGCCGTTGGCCGCCACGCTGGGGATGAATGTTCAGGCACTGCCCGGCCTCAACGAGATCGACGCCGGCATTTTCAATGGCCGACCGCAGTTCAGCTTGGCGGGGTTGGTCTACCTACTGGGTCCGGTGGCGTGGTTGCTGGGGCTGCGCATCGTGCCGATGCTGGCTCCCGGCTCCACCGACACCAACGGCTTCGAATTCCACAACCGGTTCAACGGCGCGCTGCAAACGATGTACGGCAACGCGGTCACCGACGCGAGCCGCTTCAACGACTCCCTGCAAACGATGTACGGCAACGCCATGGCCAACCCGGTCCGGACCGCGGGCGGCACTATCACCGAGGTGGCGTTCTCCAGCGAGTTCGCGATCGGCGTCGGGACCATGATGAGCGTCAAGAATCCCGACCCGCTGCTGCTGCTCTTCGACCCGCTGCCCAACGCCGGCATCGTCGTGATCCGGGGCAACCCGCACGATGGCTGGAGGCTGGTCAGTTGGAACGGGAAACCGGTGTGGCCGGGCTGGGCGGCCAAGAGGACCGGCCGTGACCCCAAGCAGCCCCTGTGCCTGATGTTGGACGAGCCGACCGCCGGCGGTGTATGCGCTGCTCAACCGTCCGTGACGCCGTGAGCCGGGGCTGTCGGGGACACGTGTGGCGATCAAACGGCCCTTGGCGCGGGTACGTCGCCACCCGACGTTTAGGATCGCCACGTGAGCGCGGCAAGCGAAGATGCCTCCAGCTACGCGCACGGTCCCGGAGTGGTCAACCGGGACGCTGGTGCGAGGCGGCGGCTCGAGCCACCGGGTGATGCCGCAAACCGTTGCAGCGCTGCAAGATACGGCGCGTTGCCAGTAGAACGACAGTAAGCAGGCGGGAGCAAGTCATGCCGGCAATCGTCCTCATCGGCGCCCAATGGGGCGACGAGGGCAAAGGTAAGGCGACCGACCTGCTCGGCGGTCGCGTGCAGTGGGTGGTGCGCTACCAGGGGGGCAACAACGCCGGTCACACCGTCGTCCTGCCCAACGGCGAGAACTTCGCCCTGCACCTGATCCCCTCCGGGGTGCTGACCCCCGGCGTCACCAACGTCATCGGGAACGGGGTGGTGGTCGACCCCGGGGTCCTGCTCGACGAGCTGAAGGGCCTCGAGGACCGCGGCGTGGACACCACCAAGCTGCTCATCTCCGCCGACGCCCATCTGCTGTTGCCCTACCACGTGGCCATCGACAAGGTCACCGAGCGCTACATGGGCAACAAGAAGATCGGCACCACCGGCCGCGGCATCGGGCCGTGCTACCAGGACAAGATCGCCCGCCAGGGCATCCGGGTCGCCGACGTGCTCGACCCCGAGCTGCTCACGCACAAGGTCGAGGGCGCGCTGGAGCTGAAGAACCAGATCCTGGTCAAGATCTACAACCGCAAGGCGCTGGACCCGCACCAGGTGGTCGAGGCCCTGCTGCAACAGGCCGAGGGCTTCCGCCACCGCATCCGCGACACCCGGCTGCTGCTCAACACCGCGCTGGAGGCCGGCGAGACCGTGCTGCTCGAGGGCTCGCAGGGCACGCTGCTCGACGTCGACCACGGCACGTATCCCTATGTGACGTCGTCGAATCCGACCGCGGGCGGCGCGGCCGTCGGGTCCGGCATCGGGCCGACCCGGATCACCACCGTGCTCGGGATCCTCAAGGCCTACACCACCCGGGTGGGCTCCGGGCCGTTCCCGACCGAACTGTTCGACGAGAACGGCGAATACCTGTCGAAGACCGGCGGCGAATTCGGCGTCACCACCGGCCGGCGCCGCCGCTGCGGCTGGTTCGACGCCGTCATCGCCCGCTATGCCACCCGGGTCAACGGCATCACCGACTTCTTCCTGACCAAGCTCGACGTGCTGTCCAGCCTGGAAACCGTGCCGGTCTGCGTCGGCTACCGGGTGGACGGCATGCGTATGGACGACATGCCGATGACCCAGAGTGAACTGGCGCGTGCCGAACCGATCTACGAGGAGCTGCCGGGCTGGTGGGAGGACATCTCGGCGGCGCGCGAATTCGACGACCTGCCCGCCAAGGCGCGCGACTACGTGCTGCGGCTGGAAGAGCTTGCGGGGGCGCATGTTTCGTGCATCGGCGTCGGCCCGGGCCGGGAACAGACGATCGTGCGCCGCGACGTCCTGGCGGCCCGCGCGTGACGGAGCCGGATCCCAAACAACTCGACCCCGAATACGAACACCACGGCGGCTTTCCCGAATACGGCCCGGCCAGCCCGGGCGCCGGGTTCGGCCGCTTCGTCGCCGCCATGCGCACGCTGCAGGACCTCGCCGTGTCCGCCGACCCCGGCGACGATGTGTGGGACGACGCGGCCGACCGCGCCGCCGCCCTGGTGCGGCTGCTCACGCCCTTCGAGGCCGACGAGGGCAAGGCGCCGGCCGGCCGGACGCCCGACCTGCCCGGCATGGGCAGCCTGCTGCTGCCGCCATGGACGCTGACGCGCTACGCGCCGGACGGGGTCGAGATGACCGGTTACTTCAGCCGGTTCCACGTCGGCGGAAACCACGCCGTGCACGGCGGCGTGCTGCCGCTGCTGTTCGACCACATGTTCGGGATGGTGTCGCACGCCGCGGGGCGGCCGATCAGCCGGACGGCCTTCCTGCACGTCGACTACCGCAAGGTCACCCCGATCGACGCGCCGCTGGTGGTGCGCGGCCGCGTCACGAGCACGGAGGGCCGCAAGGCGTTCGTGGGTGCCGAACTCCTCGACCGCGACGACACGGTGCTGGCCGAGGCCAACGGGCTGATGGTGCGGCTGCTGCCGGGTCAGCCCTAACGCGGCCAGGTCGGCCACCCGCGCGACCGACCTATCCTTGAGCGGTGACTGACGGCCCGACCGAAGGACAAGACGACAGGACGACGGTGCTCGCCGTGCCCCCGCAGCCACCTGCCGAGGGGGCCGGTGCCGGGCCGCGAGTGGTGTTGCTGGGTTCCGGGGAGCTCAGCCGCGAACTGGCGATCGCCCTGCGGCGCCTCGGCGCTCGGGTGATCGCCGTCGACGGGCACGCGGGCGCGCCCGCGCACGGGGTCGCCGATCAGTCGCTGGTCGTCCCGATGGCCGATGCCAACGAGCTGACCGCCGCGGTCCGGGGGCTGCGGCCCGACGTCGTCGTCACCGCGACCGACGCGGTCGCCGGCCAGGCGCTCGAGGCCCTCGAGGGTGCGCACACGCAGTTGGTGCCCGGCGCCCGCGCCGTGCGGCTCACCGGCGACCGGGAGGGCCTGCGCCGGCTGGCCGCCGACGAGTTGGGGCTGCCCACGGCGCCGTTCTGGTTCGTCGGCTCCGTCGCAGAACTCGAGGCGGTGGGCGCCCACGCCGGTTATCCGCTGCTGGTCAAGCCGGTGCACGCGGCCGCGGGCGGGGCGCCATCGGTGGCGTCGGGACCCGACGACATCGGGCCGGCCTGGCAGCGCGCGATCTCAGGCCCGGCGGACCAGCACCGGGTGCTGGCCGAAACCGTGGTGGAGGTCGAGTTCTACGTCACCCTGCTCGCGGTCCGCAGCGACGGGCCCCACGGGCCGGTGATCGAGTTCTGCTCGCCCATCGGCCATCGCGGCGGCCACGCCGACGCGCTGGAGTCGTGGCAACCGCAGAAGATGAGCGAGGCGGCGATGGATGCCGCCAGATCGGTCGCGGCGCGGATCGTCAAGGCGCTCGGCGGGCGCGGCGTGTTTGCCGTCGAGCTGATGATCAACGGCGACGAGGTCTACTTCGCCGACGTTGCGCCCGGCCCCGCCGACAGCGCCTGGGCGACGGTGCGCAGCCAGCGGCTGTCGGCGTTCGAGCTGCAGGCCCGCGCCATCCTGGGCCTGCCGGTGGACACCATGATGATCTCGCCGGGCGCGGCGCACCGGGTGCAGCGGGCAGACGCGTCGGCCCACGCGCTGGCGCGGGCGCTGAGCGTGCCCGAGAGCGACCTGCGCGTCGTCGGGCGGGGGTTCCAGGCGCTGGCGACGGCGCCGGAGGTGGCGGCGGCGCGCGACCGCGCCCGCGAGGTCGCCAGCCGGCTGGCCGCGCGCGACCCCGCGCACTGAGTTATCCCCCGCTGCGGTGACCTCGTTACGATTCGGGGTCATGAGCACAGAGCGCCCGGGTTCCTACGCCGGAGACATCACGCCCCAGCAGGCATGGCAGCTGCTCAACGACAATCCGGATGCGGTGCTGGTCGATGTGCGCACCGACGCCGAGTGGCGGTTCGTCGGCGTGCCAGACCTGTCCAGCCTGGGTCGCGAGGTGGTGTTCATCGAGTGGAACACCTCCGACGGCAGGCTCAACGCCAACTTCACCGACGAGCTGCGCGATCGCGTGCCTGACGCCGAGGCCGAGCGGCCGGTGGTCTTCCTGTGCCGCTCGGGCAACCGGTCGATCGGCGCGGCCGAGGCCGCTACCCGGGCCGGCATCACCCCGGCCTACAACGTGCTGGACGGGTTCGAAGGCCACGTCAACGCGGCGGGGCAGCGCGGGGAATCGGGCTGGCGCGCCATCGGATTGCCCTGGAAGCAGCTGTGAGCTCCCCGCCGGGGGACTCCGTCCGCACACCCAAGGCGCTGCCCGACGGCGTCAGCCCGGCCACCATCGGCGTGCGCGGCGGGCTGTTGCGCTCGGGGTTCGACGAGACCGCCGAGGCGATGTTCTTGACGTCCGGCTACGTCTATTCCTCGGCGGCCGTCGCGGAGCGCTCGTTCACGGGCGAGCTGGACCACTTCGTGTACTCGCGGTACGGGAATCCGACCGTGTCGATGTTCGAGGAGCGGTTGCGCCTCATCGAGGGCGCGCCCGCGGCGTTCGCCACCGCGAGCGGCATGGCGGCGGTGTTCACCTCGCTGGGCGCGCTGCTGGCGGCCGGGGACCGGTTGGTCGCCTCGCGCAGCCTGTTCGGGTCGTGCTTCGTGGTGTGCAACGAGATCCTGCCGCGCTGGGGTGTCGAAACAGTGTTCGTCGACGGCGACGACCTGGCGCAGTGGGAGGAGGCGCTGTCCGTCCCCACCCAGGCCGTGTTCTTCGAGACGCCGTCCAACCCGATGCAGTCGCTGGTGGACATCGCCGCGGTGGTCGAGCTCGCGCACGCCGCGGGGGCAAAGGTGGTGCTGGACAACGTCTTCGCCACGCCGCTGTTGCAGCAGGGCATTCCGCTCGGCGTCGACGTGGTGGTGTACTCGGGCACCAAGCACATCGACGGCCAAGGCCGGGTGCTCGGCGGCGCCATCCTCGGCGACAAGGAGTACATCGACGGCCCGGTGCAGAAGCTCATGCGGCACACCGGACCGGCGCTGAGCGCGTTCAACGCCTGGGTGTTGGTGAAAGGCCTTGAGACGCTGGCCATCCGGGTCCAGTACAGCAATTCCTCGGCGCACCGGATCGCGGAATTCCTGCAGACCCACCCGGCGGTGAGCTGGGTGCGCTACCCGTACCTGCCGTCGCACCCGCAATACGACCTGGCCAAGCGCCAGATGTCCGGCGGCGGGACGGTGATCACCTTCGCGCTCGACTGTCCCGAAAGCGCCGCCAAACAACGGGCCTTCGAGGTGCTGGACAAGCTGCGGCTGATCGACATCTCCAACAATCTGGGCGACGCCAAATCCCTTGTCACACATCCCGCCACCACCACCCACCGCGCGATGGGCCCGGAGGGCCGCGCCGCGATCGGCCTCGGGGACAACGTGGTCCGGATCTCCGTGGGGCTCGAGGGCACCGACGACCTGATCGCCGACATCGACCAGGCATTGACATAGTCCGGGAGCTAACCGGCCTGTTTCTCGGCCGCCTCGATGCGTTCGGCCGCCGCCAGCGTCCCCTCTTGTGCCTGTCGCTCCACCCAGTCCACCACCGGCCGGGCGTACATCATCTGGCTGGTGATCGCCATCTGGCCGCGGGTGCGCCCCAAAAAGGAGATGCCCCAGGAGAACATGGCGGCTAGGCGGTTGCGGAACCCGACCAGGTACAACAGGTGCAGCAGCAGCCACGCCAACCAGGCGATGAAGCCCCCGAACTCCAGCTTGCCGACCTTGGCGACGGCGCTGTACCGCGAGATGAGGGCCATGCTGCCCTTGTCGAAGTACTTGAACGGCTTGCGGTTGGCCGGATCGTCGGTGCCCTTCGCCGCCTGCTTGATCAGCGTGGTGACGTAGTGCGCCCCTTGGATCGCGCCCTGGGCCATCCCCGGGACGCCGGGCACGGACATCAGGTCGCCGACGACGAACACGTAGGGGTGGCCCTTGACGCTGAGGTCGGGCTCGACGATCACGCGTCCGGCCCGGTCGGTCTCGGTGCCGTCGGACTGCTCGGCGACCAACTTGCCCAGACCGCTGGCCTGCACGCCGGCCGCCCACACCTTGCACGCGCACTCGATGCGCCGCTCGGTGCCGTCCTTCTCCTTGACCGTGATGCCCATGTAGTCCACCGCGGTGACCATCGCGTTGAGCTGGATCTCGACACCCATCTTCTCCAGCCGGCGGTGCGCCTTGAGGCCCAGGTTCTCGCCCATCGGCGGCAAGACCGCCGGCGCCGCGTCGAGCAGAATGACCCGGCATTCGCTGGGCGTGATGGTCCGGAACGCCCCGGCCAGGGTGCGCTCGGCGAGCTGGACGATCTCGCCGGCCAGCTCCACACCCGTCGGCCCGGCGCCCACGACGACGAACGTCAGCCGGCGCCGCCGTTCCTCCGGGTCGGTGGCCACCTCGGCGGCCTCGAACGCACCGAGGATGCGGGCCCGCAGCTCGAGGGCGTCGTCGATGCTCTTCATGCCGGGCGCGAAGGCGGCGTACTCGTCGTTGCCGAAGTAGGACTGCTGGGCGCCGGCGGCCACGATCAGGCTGTCGAACGGCGTGACCGTCTGCATGCCCATCAGGTGCGACGTGACGGTCTTGGCGGTCAGGTCGATCCCGCTGACCTCGCCCCACAGCACCCGGACGTTCTTCTGCCGCCGCAGGATCAGGCGGGTGGTCGGGGCGATGTCGCCTTCGGACAGGATGCCGGTGGCGACCTGGTACAACAAGGGCTGGAAGAGGTGAGTCGTGGTCTTCGAGATCAGGGTGACGTCGACGTCGGCGCGTTTGAGCGCCTTCGCGGCGTTCAGGCCACCGAACCCGCTTCCGATGATGACGACGCGATGACGAGACATGCTCACCCCTTATTGGCCGTGTCGTTCTGGACGCTGAATGTACGTCCACCGTACGACTTCGACCGGGCGAATGACACGGCGCGGCCCGAACCGGCGAGAGAGCCCACAGAACCGGCTGTGCCACTGGACAATCCGGCACGAACTGTGGGCAAACGAATTGGGCCGCGCGAATGAAGCGCGACCCAATTCGTCACCTTGCCGCTATTGGCAGGTCAAGGACGGACCGCAATCAATCGTTATCGGCGTCGTACAACCCGAAGCCGCGCAGACGGTGAAGCCGAGCATCGCTGCGAGAAGGATTTTTCCGGTCAATCGTGACACAACACCACCCCGTTCCTGGAGGACAATTCGCTGGTTACTGATTGCCCGATGGCGGAAGTGTACGTTGTGATGGCAGGTCCGCGAACGGATTTCGAAAAATGCGCGCGCCGACTGTTCGGCGCGAGTGCCATGCGCATCGATTGCGACCGTCGGCGAGATTAGCCGATGGTGAGCCCGCCCTTGGCGGCACGGGACGGCGGCAGCGTGGATCTACGGCCAATTCGTCACTCGCGCGGTATCTTTCGCACCCGCCCGCTAGAACGGCCACCCGTTGGAGTTGTCCTTGAACTTGCCGTTGACGGCGGTGCAGAAGTCGTCGGCGGTGCCGGCCAGCAGGACGTAGTAGGTCTCGCCGCGGCGGCTCTCGTAGGTGTTGGGGGTGCTCCAACCGCTGTTGCAGGCCGAACTCTGGGCGCCGGCCGTGGCCCGGCGCCAGTTCGTCTTGGCGCAGCCCACCAGCCCGTCGACGTTGGGTGTCGCGCTCTTGGCGGCGACCACCATCGCGCCTCCCCATTGCCCGTCGCTGCGCCGATAGGCGCGCGCCCCGAACCCGGCATTGTTGGTCTGGCAGGCCAGCGCCCGGCGCATGAGCGAGAAGGGCGCGGCCAGTTGCTGATTGGCGCTACCTGCGGCGGCCGTGATGAATTGGGCGGCGTCCGAGCCGTCGACCTCTTGCACGTTGGGGGTGCCGAAGCTGAACAGCTGCGCCGCGATGCCGGCGTTGCTGCCGCCGCCGATGATCGGCCCGCCGCCGGTCGACGTCATCGGGGGCAGCGCGGCGGTGGGGTCGGCGCCGGCCGGCGGGACGCCGGCAGCCGCGGCACCCAGGGCCAGCGCCAGCGTCGCGACCAGGCTGCGGAGCGCGGTGCCTGTCATGCCTTCCATTCCAGCACGTGCGCGTAGTCGGCGCGACGGTTCTCGCACACCAGGGCGTCGAGCACGTGGCGGGTCTGCAGCCGGATGTACTGCTCGCAGGTGTGGACCGGCCCGAAATGCCAGTGCTTGAGCGCCCAGCCGTGGGCGAGCAGCAGCTCTTCCTTGCCACCGAAGTAGGTGTAGATGAGGCCGACGCTGACCTTGGCCTCGGCGGCCAGGTCCTGCATGGACGTCTGGTGGAAGCCGTGCGTTTCCATCGCCTTGACCGCGGCGTCGAGCAGCTGGCGTCGGCGCGCGGTGGTCCGGGCCGCGCGGACGGCCTCCTGTAGCGGAAGCTCGCCGTAATCGAGGGCCATGTCCTTCCCGCTCTTACCGGAAGGCGTCGCTGCCGGTGAAGGCCTGGCCGAGGACCAGCTGGTGCATCTCGGGCGTGCCCTCGTAGGTGAGCACCGACTCCAGGTTGACCATGTGCCGGATCACCGGATACTCGAGCGATATCCCGTTGCCGCCCAGGATCGTTCGTGCGGTCCGGCAGATCTTGATGGCCTCGCGGGTGTTGTTCAGCTTGCCGAAGCTCACCTGCTCGGGGCGCAGCCCGACGCTGTCCTTGAGGCGGCCGAGGTGCAGCGAGAGCAGTTGACCCTTGTGCAGTTCCACCGCCATGTCGACCAGCTTGGCCTGGGTCAGCTGGAATCCGGCGATCGGGCGCCCGAATTGCGTGCGCTGCATGGCGTAGTCGAGGGCGGCCTGCCAGGCCGACCGCGCCGCGCCCATCGAACCCCAGATGATCCCGTACCGCGCCTCGGACAAACACGACAGCGGTCCCCGCAGGCCTTTGGCCTCCGGCAGCATCGCGTCGGCGGGCAGGCGCACGCCGTCGAGCACCAACTCGCTGGTGATCGAGGCCCGTAGCGACAGCTTGTGGTGAATGGTGTTGGCGGAGAAGCCCGGCGTCTTGGTGGGGACGATGAAACCGCGGACCCCGTCGTCGGTGGTGGCCCACACGACCGCGACGTCGGCGACCGAGCCGTTGGTGATCCACAGTTTGCGGCCGTCCAGCACCCAGTCCGAACCGTCGCGCCGCGCACGGGTTTTCATCGCGGCCGGGTCGGATCCCACGTCGGGTTCGGTCAGCCCGAAGCAGCCCAGCAGCTCGCCCGACGCCATCGCGGGCAGCCACTCCTGTTTCTGTTCCTCGGACCCGAAGTTCCAGATCGCGAACATCGCCAGCGAACCCTGCACCGAGACCATCGACCGCAGGCCGGAGTCGGCGGCCTCCAGCTCCACGCAGGCCAGGCCGTAGTGCACCGCCGAGGCCCCGCCGCAGCCGTAGCCCTCCAGGTGCATGCCCAGCAGTCCGAGCTGGCCGAATCCCTTGGCGAGCTCGCGGACCGGCAGGTCGCCGATCTCGAACCACTCCGCGATGTGCGGGGCGACGTGCTCGGCGCAGAACCTCCGTACGGTGTCGCGCAGCGCGAGCTCGTCGTCGGACAACGAGGCGTCCAGGCCCAGCGGGTCGTACCGGTCGAAGGCGGGAGGTTTGTGGGTGCTCATGGGTCTCAGCCTGCCACTAACCCGCCATCGTCAGGCCGCCGCTGACGCTGATCACCTGTCCGGTGATGAACGACGCGGCGGGCGAGGCGAAGAACAGCACGGGTGCGGCGACCTCCTCGGGCCGGGCCAGCCGGCGAAACGGGATGGCTTTGACCAGCGCCTCTTTCAGCTTCTCGGGCTGGGCGTGGAACAGCGGCGTGTCCGTCGGGCCCGGGCACACGCAGTTCACCGTGATCCGGTGGCGGGCCATCTCCCGGGCCAGCGATTTGGTCAGCGCGATCACCCCGCCCTTGGCGCCCGCGTAGATGGATTCCCCGGCGCTGCCGACGCGGCCCGCGTCGCTGGCGACGTTGACCACGCGGCCTCCGCCGTGGGTGTCGATCATCCCCGGCAGGAACGCGGCGCAGACGTGCACCGGCCCGAGGTAGTTGATCGCGACCACCTTGGCCGCGAATTCCGGTGTGGCGTTGAGGAATTGGTCGGTGCGGTCCCAGCCGGCGGCGTTGACCACGATGTCGGGGACGCCGGCTTCGGCGTGGGTGGCGTCGCGCAGGGCGTCGACCCGGGCCGGGTCGGCGACATCGACCGGCAGCGCGGTGACCAGGTCGCGGTGCTGCTCGGCGGTGGCCGCCGCGGCGGCCTCGTCCAGGTCGGCGGCGATCACCCGGTCGCCCTGTGCGGCGAACGCCAGCGCTATCGCCCTGCCGATGCCCGAGCCGGCGCCGGTCACGAGCGCGAGGCGCCCCGGTGAATGCACGTTCATTGCCGACGAAGTTAGGTTCACCGCGGTGGCGGGGTCAAGGACGGCGCCCGCCCCGGTAGTCTCGCGACATGCGACGGCTGGTGTGGCTGGGCCTGGACGTCATCGGTGTGGTGGTCTTCTGCGCCGTCGGCCGCCGCAGTCACGACGAAGGGCTCAACATCACCGGCGTCGCCACCACCGCCTGGCCGTTTCTCACCGGCACCGTCGTCGGGTGGCTGGCATCCCGCGCCTGGCAGCGCCCCACGGCGGTGGTGCCGACCGGGGTGGTGGTCTGGCTGTGCACCGTCGTGGTCGGCATGGCGTTGCGCAAGGCCACTTCCGCGGGTGTGGCGGCCAGTTTCGTGGTGGTGGCGGCCTCGGTCACCGCGTTGTTGCTGCTCGGCTGGCGAGCGATCGCCGGGCTGGCCCTGCGGCGCCGGTCCGGCGCCTGACCCATGGCGGCGACGGTGGGCGTTGCGGTGACCGCGGCATTCGGCGCGGCCGCCCGGGCCGTCGCCACCAACAAGGGCCTGCTGAGCGATCCCTTCGCCGAACCGTTGTTGCGCGCCGCCGGCGTCGACCGCCTCGTGCGGGTGATCGACGACGACCGGTTCGCCGCGGACGACATCGCCGGCCCGCGGTTCCTGGACATCTGCGCGGCCTGGTGCCGGTCCGTCGACGAGTTCGCCGCCGAAGCCGGGAGGGCGGGCCTGCGCCAGGTGGTGATCCTGGCGGCGGGGCTGGATACCCGCGCCTACCGGTTGTGGTGGCCGCCCGGCACGACCGTCTATGAGATCGACCGGCCCGAGGCGCTCGACTTCAAGTCCGGGGTGCTGCGCGGGCTGGGCGCCGAACTGACCGCGAGCCGGCGCGCCGTCGGCGTCGACCTGCATCGGGATTGGCCGGCCGCGCTGCTGCGGGTCGGCTTCGACGCCACCGCGCCCGCGGTGTGGATCGCCGAGCAGTTGCTGATCGGCTACCTGACGCCCGACGTGCAGGACCGGGTGCTGCAGGGGGTCACCGCGATGAGCGCCCCAGGCAGCCGGTTGGCCGCCGACCACATGCCGACGTGGACGCCCTTGCAGCTGGAAGCGGAGCGGTCGTTCGTCGAGGGGTGGCGCCGCCGCGGGTTGGACGTCGACCTGGCCAGCCTGACCCATGCGGGGCAGTACCACCATGTCCCCGACTACCTGGCCGCCCGCGGCTGGGAGACTGTGCGGCGCAACGACACCGGCCTGCCGGGCGGCGTGGTGTCACCGCTGAGGCGGGGCGGCGGCACCGAGTTCGTCCCGGAATACCTCACCGCGACGCGCGCCTAGCCGGTGCACGGCCTCCGTTAAGTTGGTTAACGGTTAATTAACTTAAATTCGTTGCCCGGATCGGTGAACCCCGTGCGGCCTGACGTCGTAACACGCTTTGTGAGCCGCGACGAGAAGGGGCCCGAGCCCATGCTGACGCGACTGGCCCTGATCGCCATCTCCGCCCCGCGACGGGTGATCGCGGGGGCGATCGTCGTCGCCGTCCTGGCCGCCGTCTTCGGTGTCCCGGCCGCGGCGACCCTGCCCGGTGGTGGATTCCTGGACCAGACGGCCGAATCGGCGCGCGCGGCGGCCATCCTGGGGGAGAAGTTCGGCCAGGGCGACATGGAGATGACGCTGCTGGTGAGCTCACCGGGCGGCGTCAACGAAGGTCCCGCCCGGATCGTCGGCGAGGACATCATCCAGCAGCTGGCCCGCTCCCCGTTCGTCGCCCAGGTGGCATCCCCCTGGAATGCGCCGCGGCCCGGATTGATCAGCGCCGACGGCAGGTCCGCACTGATCGTGGCCGCGCTCAACGGCGGGGAAGGCGGCGCGCCGAAGCACGCCCGGGAGCTGGCCGACCGGCTGGCGCGCGACCGCGACGGCGTGACCGTGCAGGCCGGCGGGATGGCCATGATCTACGAAGAACTCAACCGGCAGACCGAAAATGACCTGCTACGAATGGAATTCGTGGCCATACCGTTGAGTTTCGTCGCGCTGGTATGGGTCTTCGGCGGCCTGCTCGCCGCCGCGCTGCCGATCCTGGTCGGCGGCTTCGCAATCCTGGGCGCGCTCGCGGTGTTGCGCGCGGTGGCGGTGGTCGCGGACGTATCGATCTTCGCCGTGAACGTCGCGGTGGCGCTGGCCTTGGCGTTGGGCATCGACTACACCCTGCTGATCATCAGTCGCTACCGCGACGAGCTGGCCGAGGGGCGGTGCCCCAACGAAGCCCTCGCACGCACCATGGCCACGGCCGGGCGCACCGTGCTGTTCTCCGCCATGACGGTGGCCCTTGCGCTTTCGGCGCTGGTGATCTTCCCCATGTACTTCCTGCGGTCCTTCGCCTACGCCGGCGTCGCGGTGGTGGCGTTCGCGGCGCTGGCCGCGATGGTGATCGCACCCGCGGTGATCGTCGTGTTGGGGGACCGGCTCGACGCGCTCAACGTCTGGGACTTGGGGCGCAGGCTGTTTCGGCGCCCACCGCCGCCCCCGGTCGCGATCGAACAGACCTTCTGGTACCGCACGGCCACCCTTGCCATGCGGCACGCGCTGCCGGTCGGCCTGGCGATCATCGCCCTCCTGCTGGCTCTGGGCGCACCGTTCCTCGGCATCAAATGGGGTTATCCCGACGATCGGGTGCTGCCGGCGTCATCGTCGGCGCGCGCCGTCAGCGACCGGATCCGGCAAGACTTCGGTGCCGACGCCGCGACCACGGTACGGGTGGTCATCGCGCACACCGAGGGCCTGACGACGGGCGAGCTCGAAGAGTATGCCGCGCGGCTGTCGCGGGTTCCCGACGTGTCGGCGGTGTCCTCGCCGACGGCCACCTTCGTCGCCGGCGAGCGTAAGGGGCCGCCGTCCGTCCCGGCCGGCCTGGCGGCCGGGAGCGCCTATCTGACGGTGGCCAGCGGTGCGCCGTTGTATTCCGCGGCCTCCGACGCTCAGCTGGACCGCTTGCACGCGATCGCGTTGCCCGGGGACCGGCGGGCCGAGATGACCGGCATGGCCCAGATGAATCGCGACTCGGTGCAGGCGATCACGTCGCGATTGCCCCTGCTGTTCGGCTTCGTCGCATGCGTCACGCTGGTGCTGCTCTTCGCCCTCACCGGCAGCGTGGTGCTGCCCGTCAAAGCGGTGCTGCTCAACATGCTGTCGCTGACCACCGGCTTCGGCGCTTTGGTGTGGATCTTCCAGGACGGGCATCTGGGGGCGTTGGGCACCACCCCGACCGGCACCCTGGTCGCCAACATCCCGGTGTTGATGTTCTGCATCGCATTCGGATTGTCCATGGACTACGAGGTTTTCCTGCTGGCCCGCATCCGGGAGTACTGGCTGGAGTCGCCGCGCACACGGTCCGACAACGACGAGAGCATCGCGTTGGGCGTCGCCCGGACGGGCCGGATCATCACGGCGGCGGCGCTGTTGATGTCGATCTCGTTCGCGGCCCTGACGTCCGCGGACGTCTCGTTCATGCGGATGTTCGGAGTGGGGCTTACCCTTGCGGTCCTGGTGGACGCGACCCTGGTGCGAGTGCTGCTCGTCCCGGCCTTCATGCACGTGTTCGGTCGCCTGAACTGGTGGGCGCCCGCCCCGCTTGCCCGGCTCCGCCGCCGGGCGGACGCCCGGCTGCCGGACGCCCCACGCGCGGCCGACCCGGTCGGGTGAGCCGAGCGGAATGCGCCGCGTCAGGGGGCGTTGGATGGTGACGTGGTGCACCCATCAAGCCGGCTGCGGTTCGTGTCGGCCACCCACGATGATCCGTTGGCGCAGCCGCTGCTGGCCGAGTTGGCCGACGAGTACGCGCAGCGCTACGGCGGCACGCCGAGCACGCACCTGTCCTGGCTCCCCGTGCCGGCGACCGAGTTGGCGGCGCCGGACGGCGGGCTGCTGATCGGCGTGCTCGACGGCGTGCCCGTCACCGGCGGCGCGTTCCGGCGTTACGACGCCGAGACCGCCGAGCTCAAGCGGATCTGGACCGACCGCACCCAGCGGCGCCGCGGTTACGCCCGGGCCCTGCTGGCGGCGCTCGAGACCGAGGCCGCCGCGCGCGGGTACCGGCGGCTCTACCTGATCACCGGTAACCGGCAACCCGAGGCCGAGGCGCTGTACGACGCGGCCGGCTACGTCCGGGTGCCCGCCGACCCGCTGCCGTCCTGGGGGCCGTTCGTCCCGATCGCGTTCGAGAAGTGGCTGGTTCGCGACGGTCAGTGAGTTCGCGGCGCCTACATGATGACGGCCACGCCCCGCCGATCTCGAACACGGCCGCCACGGCGAATAGCACGATCGACTTTGCAAGCGTCACAGGGGATTCCCTCGTAAGTGGGCGTGGCACCGGGGTGAACGGGTGCACGCCGCCATCGGTCCGAGCGATGCTATCGGTCAACGCGTTTCGACGCATGTTTGCTGAACTCGTTGCCTGCGCCGCCACGCTGGCGGACGGGCATCGCGAGGAGATCGCAGCCTGGCCCCGCGAAAGCATGGCGTAAGTCACGCCCGATGAAGGCCCTTCGGCTCTAGGTAACCCACCGCGGAGCTGGGGATTCTAACGAGGAAAGTTAAATTGGAGGCCAGTCGTGCGTTATCTCGGTGACCTGCAAAAGCGGGCGTGTGTGCCCATGCTGATCACCGCGTTTCGGGACATGCAGTGGCGACGGCGACGCTTCATCATCGCGGCCGTCGGCACCGGGATGGTATTCGCGATGACCCTGATCCTCACCGGGCTGACGTTGGGGTTTCGGGTCGAGGCCCAGCGTGTGGTCGACACGATCGGCATCGACAATTACCTCATCAAAACCGGCGCAGTCGGCCCGTTCATGGGGTCCTCGAGATTCCCGGAGGCCGAACTGCAGGCGGTCGCGCGGGACCCGGGCTTCGAATCGGCGATCCCGGTGGTTTACGGCAACACCATCCTGCAAGATCGGCGCGCACCGGAAAACCTCAACGTCTACGGCGTGCCCGAGCATGGACTGGGGATGCCACCCATCGCGAAGGGGCGGGCACCGTCGAACCCCGATGAGGCCGCCATATCGAACACCCTGGGGCGGTCCATAGGCGACGCCGTCGAGGTGGGCTCGCAGGTGCTGCGGATCGTGGGCCTGGTCGACAAGTCCACCACGCTCGCCGGCCAACCCAACGCCTTTCTCACCGTCGCCGGAGCGCAGCGGTTGATGTTCTCCGGGCAGCCGGTGATCTCTGCCATCGGTGTGCGCGGCACGCCCAACCACGTTCCGGACGGCTTCCGTCTGGTGGATCGCCGCGCTGCGGTCGATGACATGGTGCGCCCGCTGCACGGGGCTCGCCTGGCCCTGGCGTACCTGGCGATTCTGCTGTGGGCGGTGGCCGCCCAGATCGTGGGATCGCTGATCTATCTCTCCGCGCTGGAGCGGACCCGCGACTTCGCGGTGTTCAAAGCCCTCGGGGTCGCCACTGGATCGGTGCTCGCCGGCCTCATCCTGCAGGCGGTGCTCGTCGCGTCGATCGCGGCGATGCTCGGCGGCCTGCTGGCCGTGCTGATCGGCCCGCTGTTTCCCATGCTGGTGGTAGTGACCACCTCGGCCTTCCTGTCGTTGATGGCGACCGCGGTGGTCATCGGTCTGTTGGCGAGCGTGGCGGGGCTGCGGCGCGCGGTAACGGTCGACCCGGTGCTCGCGTTCGGGGGCTCGTAGTCATGGGGGATCTGCGCATCAAAGATCTCGTCGTCGAGTACTCCACCGGTGGGGATGCGATCCGGGTCATCGACGGTCTGGACCTGGAGGTGGCGGCTGGGTCCCTGGTGGTCGTATTGGGCCCCAGCGGGTGTGGGAAGACCACATTGCTGTCGTGCATCGGCGGCATCCTGAGCCCGACCGGCGGACGCATCCAGGTCGGTGACGTCGACGTGACCGCGCTGGACCGCCGCGGATTGACCACTTACCGGCGTCAGACCGTGGGCTTCGTCTTTCAGTCGTTCAACCTGGTGCCGAGTCTCACCGCACTGGAGAACGTGGCTGTGCCGCTGTGGGCGGCCGGGTGGTCTCGGCGGGCGGCGCGCGCACGCGGCGAGGAATTGCTGACCCGCTTCGGGCTGCAGGACCGCATGACACATCGGCCCGGCGACCTCAGCGGCGGTCAACGCGAACGCGTGGCGGTGGCCCGTGCGATTGCCTTGGACCCACCGCTGATCTTGGCCGACGAACCCACGGCCCACCTGGACCAAGCGCAGGTGCAGGCGGTGCTGCAGTTGCTCCGCGAGCTGGCCAGCGGCGAGCGCATCGTCGTGGTCGCCACTCACGACACGCGGATGTTGCCGTTCGCCGACCACGTGCTCCGGATGCTGCCGGATGCCACCGCCGTCGACTCCGAGCCCCAAACCCTGGCTCTGGCAAGCGGTTCGGTGTTGTACGAGCAGGGCAGCATGGGGGACTTGATCTATGTCGTCGCCGACGGCGAACTAGAAGTCGTGCGCGAATTGGCGGATGGGACCGACGAACTGGTCAAGGTCGCCGCCCCCGGCGAATATGTCGGCGAGCTCGAGCCGCTGTTCCGCAACGTCCGCTCGACGACGGTGCGGGCACGCACGGACGCGGTCGTCACCGGCTACACCGTCGAGGCATTCCGCAAACTGCTCGAGACCTATACCGAGGGAGGCCGCTCCATCGAACGGCCCAACGGCAACCCAGGGCAACCACACACCGGTCCGCCCGACCCATCAGACGGAGCAACTCCGATGTCACGAGTTCGTGAAACGACTGCCGGTTCCAACGCCCGACGCGTGGCACAGTGCGTTGAATCAGGTTGGAAGATAGCGGATTACCCTCCGCTTACGGCACCGACCCTGGTTGGGCAATTGCAGCAGCGAGCCGCACGCTACCGGGACAAACTCGCGTTCACCTACTCTCGCGACGGCGAGGAAACCGAAGTCAGCCGGCTGAGCTATCAACAACTGGACGCCCACGCGCGGCAGATCGCATCGAACCTCCAGCAACTGGGCGCCGCCGGCGAGCGCGTCCTCGTCCTGTGCCCGCCGGGCCTCGACTTCGTCGCCGGCTTGTTCGGGTGTCTTTACGCCGGAGCCGTCGCCGTACCGATGCATCCGCCGGCACGCGATCACCTGGTCCCGCGCGTCGAGGCAATCATCGCCGACGCGCAGCCGGGCTTCGCGCTGTCCACCGCTGAGATGCAGACGAGGATCAGGGCCACCGTCGACGGTTTGGTCAAGGGAAGCCCGCTGCGTTGGGCCGTCACCGACACGGCGGGCGACGACCGGCCGTGGGTGCCACCGGACATCGACGGTGACACAGTCGCCATGGTGCAGTACACCTCGGGCTCGACCGCCACACCGAAAGGCGTTGTGCTGTCTCACGGTAACCTGGTCCACAACCTGGAAACCATCCGGCGGACGTGGAAGTCGGGATTCGACACGAATGCCCGCGGTGTGTTCTGGCTGCCGCCCTACCACGACATGGGTCTCATCGGCGGCATCCTCGAGACGCTTTACGTCGGGGGCACCAGTGCCCTCATGCCGGCGGGCGCGTTCATCAAGCGCCCGATGCGGTGGCTGGAAGCCATCTCCCGGCATCGCGCCGTGATCACCGCCGCACCCAACTTCTCCTACGATCTGTGCACCGAACTCAGCACCCCCGAAGAACGCGCGGCCCTCGATCTGTCCAGCTGGTCGATTGCCATGTGCGGTGCCGAGCCCGTCCGTCCCGCGACCCTGCGGGGTTTCGCCGACGCGTTTGCGCCGGCCGGTTTCAGGCCGGAGGCGTTCTACCCGGTGTATGGCTTGGCCGAGGCGACGCTGCTGGTCTCCGGCGGCTCGGACGCCCCGGTGCCGCTGGTTCGGCACATAGATCGCATTGCGCTACGCGAACGCCGCGTTGTCGAGGTTGCAGCGGAAAGATCAAGCGCCGCAACGTTGGTCGGTTGCGGCAAGCCGCAAGGTGGTCAGCAGGTCGTCATCGTCGACCCGGAGACCCGGCGGCCGTGCAGGCCCGACGAGGTCGGCGAGATCTGGGTCGCGGGGCCGAGCGTGGCACAGGGTTACTGGCAAAAGCCCGAAGAGACCGAAGCGGCGTTCTCGGCGCACCTCGCGGACACCGGGGACGGCCCGTTCCTCCGTACCGGGGACCTGGGCTTCCTGGCCTCCGGGGAATTGTTCGTCACTGGACGCCGCAAGGATTTGATCATCATCCGCGGCAGCAATCACTACCCCGAGGACATAGAGCTGACCGTGCAGTCCTGCCACCCGGCACTGCTGCGCGGCCGGGGTGCGGTCTTCTCGGTCGTTCCCGGACCGGACGCCGCCGAGCAGCTGGTCGCCGTCCAGGAGGTGAGCCATCAACAGCTCGGTCAGGACGAACTCACCGCGATCGTGGACGCAATCCGGACGGCGATCACCGAGCACCATGAAATCGCCGTCGACGCCGTTGTCTTGCTGGCGCCGTTGCGGATTCCCACCACGTCCAGCGGCAAGGTGCAGCGGTCCGTGTGCAAGCAGCAGTTCCTCGACGGCCGGCTCGAGGCGGTATTTGCATGGCACGCACCCCGGCGCGACACCCCTGCCGCGGCTGAATCCTCCGAACACGCCCGGCGCAGCGCCGCGGAGATCGCGGGATGGTTCGTCGACCAGCTCTCTGGTGAACTCGGCCTCCCGGCAACGGATATCGAACCATCCCGTCCGTTCGCCTACTACGGCCTCGATTCCGTTCGCGCCATCCGGCTGACCGCCGCATTGGAATCCTGGCTCGGACGCGAGCTTTCGCCCACCCTCGCCTACGAATACCCCACAATCGACCTTCTTTCGCGTCATCTGGCCGAGGAGTCCGACGCCGCCGGCGAGAGCGCGGCCGCACCGGCCGGGGACGGCGGCGGGCCACGCGCGGCGGACGAGCCGATCGCCATCATCGGCATCGGCTGCCGGTTCCCGGGTGCCGATGGGCCGGCGGCCTTCTGGCGAGAGCTGTCGGACGGCGTGGAGGCGATCAGCGAGGTCCCGCCGGACCGCTGGGACGCCGAGGCCTTCTACAACGCGGACCCGTCCGTGCCCGGCACCTCGGTCACCCGAAGGGGCGGTTTCGTGCCCGGGGTCGACCAATTCGACTTCAGGTTCTTCGGCATCTCGCCGAGGGAATCGGCACAAATGGATCCGCAGCAGCGGCTGATCCTCGAGGTCGCCTGGGAGGCCCTGGAAGATGCCGGGCAGGTGCCCGAGCGGCTGGCGGGTAGCGACACCGGCGTGTTCGTCGGCATCTCCACCACCGACTACGCGAACCTCCGGGCCGGCCAGTTCCAGCTCGTCGACGCCTACACGGGCACCGGAAACGCGTTGAGCATCGCCGCCAACCGGCTCTCGTACTTCTACGACTTCCACGGACCGAGCATGGCCATCGACACCGCCTGCTCGTCGTCGTTGGTCGCCGTGCACCTGGCCTGCCGCAGCCTGCGCGACGGGGAGTGCTCGCTGGCTCTGGCCGGGGGTGTCAACGTCATCCTGTCGCCGGCGCTCATGATCAACTTCACCAAGGCCAAGCTGATGGCACCCGACGGCCACTCCAAGACGTTCGACGCCGGCGCGGACGGCTACGTGCGGGGCGAAGGCGCCGGGATCGTCGTTCTCAAACCGCTCAGCCGGGCACTGGCCGACAACGACCCCATCTATGCGGTGATCCGCGGCACCGCCGTCAACCAGGACGGCCGGACGAACGGGCTGATCGCACCCAGTCGGCAATCGCAGGAAGCCGTGCTGGCGGCCGCCTACCGGCGGGCAGGTCTCGCGCCCGGCACCGCCCAATACGTCGAGGCTCACGGCACCGGAACGTTCCTCGGCGACGCGATCGAGGCCAACGCGCTGGGCACCGTCCTGGCGGACGGACGTCCGCCGGGGAGCCCGTGCCTGATCGGCTCGGTCAAGACCAACATCGGCCACCTCGAGGCGGCGGCCGGCGTGGCGGGGCTCATCAAGGTCGCGTTGGCGTTGCAGCACAAGGAAATCCCGCCGAGTCTGAACTTCGCCGAGCCCAACCCCGAGATCCCCTTCGACAGCTTGCCGGTGCGGGTGGCGCAGACGCTGACTCCCTGGCCGGAAAACGGCGGGCGCGCGGTCGCCAGTGTCAGCTCGTTCGGCATGGGTGGCACCAACGCGCATGCCGTGCTCACCGAGGCCCCGCAGGTGCGGCCCGCCGCAGTCGAGGTGGTTCCGGAGCCGGATCGAGCGGAGTTGCTGCCGCTTTCCGCGCAATCCCCCGAAGCCCTGACCGCACTGGCCGAACGGTACGAGTCGGCTCTGGCATCCGGGGTGCGGCTGGCCGACCTGTGCTACACGGCCGGTGCCCGGCGCGGCCATCTCGAGCATCGGCTGTCGGTGGTCGCGGACTCGCCCGCCGAGATGTCAGAGTCCCTGGCCGCCTATCGGCAAGGCCGGTCGCGGCCCGGGATCTCCGTCGGACGATGCCGCCCCGGCCAGCGGCCCCGCGTGCTCTTCGTCTTTCCCGGCCAGGGCTCACAATGGTGCGGCATGGGGCGGCGACTGCAGGCCGAGGAGCCGGTGTTCCGCGACGCCCTGGCGGCGTGCGACCGCGCGATCCGGCCCCATCTGGGAAGCTCGGTGCTCGAGGCGCTGGCCACCGACGAGGAACTCACCGATATCGGCCTGATCCAAACCGCGATCTTCGCCATCCAGGTGGCGCTGGCCGCGCTATGGCGTTCGTGGGGGGTGGAACCCACCGCGGTGGTGGGGCACAGCATGGGTGAAGTCGCGGCGGCGCACATCGCCGGCGCGCTGAGCCTCGAAGACGCCGCACGGGTGATCTGCACCCGCGCCTTGCTGCTCCGCACGGTGCGGGGCCGCGGCACGATGATGTCGGCGGAGCTCAGCCTCGCCGAGGCAGAGGAACTCATCGCCGGCCGGGAGAGCCAGGTCTCGATCGCCACGAGCAACAGCCACCGATCGACGGTGTTGTCGGGGGATCGAACGGTCTTGGCCGAGCTGATGGCGGCGTTGCAGCAGCGCGAGCGGTTCTGCCGGTGGGTCGATGTCGATGTGGCCGCACACAGCCCGCAGATGGAGCCGTTGGTCGACGCCCTGCGCACCGGCCTCACCGGACTGCGGCCGACCCCGCCCACGGTGCCCATCTACTCCACGGTGACCGGCGACCTGCTGACCGACCGCCTGCCCGACGCCGACTACTGGGCGATGAATCTGCGCTCGCCCGTGCGCTTCTCGTCCGTGCTGCGAAAGCTACTGGACGGCGGTCATGACGCGGTGGTGGAGATCAGCCCGCACCCGGTCCTGCTGACCTCTGTCCGCGAGGACGTCCAGGACACGGGGAAGAGTTGTGCGGCCCTGCCGTCCCTGCGGCGTGACGACGGAGGACGAGCAACCGCGCTGGCATCGCTCGGCACCCTGTACACCCTGGGCCAGCCCGTCGCCTGGGAGCAGCTGTACCCGGTGGGCAGCCACTTCGTCGCCGCGCCGACCTATCCGTGGCAGCGCGTCCGGTCCTGGTTGGAGGCCAAGGCGATCGGCGCGCCGCAGCCGGGCGCCGACTCGACGGAAGCTGTGGGCTTGCGCGACCGGATGTACCAACTGCGCTGGCAGCCCGCACCATTGGCCGAGCGGAACGGGTCGGGCCGCCAGGCCGGCGCCGGAAGCTGGCTCGTCTTGACTGACGGCGGGATCGCCGCGGACACCCTTCGGGATCACCTCGAATCACGTTCGCAGACATGTGTGTTGGTCGAGCCGGGCGGTGACCGGCAAGACTTCGAGCGTCTGGCGCCGGACCGCTATCGCCTCGACCCGACGCGGCCGGAGCACTTCCAGCGGCTGCTCGCGGAGGCTTTCACCGACGAGCGGCCGCCGTGCGTGGGCGTAGTGCATATGTGGGACCTGCTGGCCGCACCGCCGGCCGACACGACGCCCGAGTCGCTGGAGTCCGCCACCAGCGCGGGCCCGGTGAGCGTGCTGCATCTCGTCCAAGCCATCTCGCTGGCCGGCTGGCCGGCCTCGCCGCGTCTGTGGCTGGTGACGCGCGGGGCTCAGATGACAGCGAGCTCGGTGGCCGAAGCCGGACCGGTGGCGATCGCCCAGGCCCCGGTGTGGGGGATGGCCCGCACCATCGACCACGAGGACCCGGAACTGCGCTGCACCTGTGTCGACCTGTCCTTCGGTGGGGGCCAGGAAGAGGCCTCCCTGGAGACCCAAGCCCTGTTTCAGGAGGTGTGGGCGGATGACCGCGAGGTTGAGGTCGCACTCCGGGGCAGCCGCCGCTACGTCGCGCGGCTGGCCCGCTACGACCAGGCCGAACCCTCGGAGGTCTGCGCCTTCAAGGCAGACGCCAGCTATCTCATCACCGGTGGGCTCGGCGCGCTCGGACTCGTGGTGGCCAAATGGATGGTCGACCACGGTGCCCGGCACTTGGTCATGATGGGACGCGGCGGCGCCGCGGGACCCGCGCAGGAGTCGTTGGACGCGCTGCGGGCGGCCGGTGCCGAGGTGATCGTCGCGCAGGCCGACGTCGCCAAAGCCGAACAAGTTGCGGCCGCCCTCGAGTCGATCGGCGAGTCGATGCCACCACTGCGCGGCGTGGTGCACGCGGCGGGGATCGCCGACGACGCCATCCTGCAATGCCTCGACGAGCAGAAACTCCGCAAGGTGATGGAGCCCAAGGTGCAAGGCGCCTGGAATCTGCACGCGCTGACTTCAGACGCGAAACTCGACTTCTTCGTGCTGTTTTCGTCGGCCGCGTCCTTGCTGGGCCTGCCTGGAGCGGCGAACTACGCGGCAGCGAACGCCTTCCTCGACGCGTTGGCGTGGCATCGGCGTGCCGAAGGCCGTCCGGCGTTGAGCGTCGACTGGGGGCCGTGGGCCGAGCTCGGCTTCTTCACTCGGTCCGAATTGCCAAGCTACTTCGCCCAATACGGCGTCGAGGCCATGTCCGCGGCCGACAACCTTCAGGCGCTGTCGTCCTTGCTGACGCGGTCGGTGACGCAAGCTCTGGTCCTTGACATCGACTGGGCGCGGTGGCGGCCCGATACGCAGCCGCCGCTGCTCGCGGACCTTCGCGTCGCGCCGTCGGACCACACCCCGCCGGACGGGGCCGCGACCGGTCCGGGCAGCGGTCTCTCCGGCAAGTTGCGGGGTGCGACACCGCAAGAGCGTCAGCGGTTGCTTACGTCGTACCTGTGCGAGCTCGCCGCCGGCAAACTCGGTCTGGCCCAATCGAACCTGGACACCCAGGCGCCGCTGAGTAGCCTCGGCGTCGACTCGCTCATCACGTTGGAGCTGCGGATGCAGGTCGAACGCGACCTGGGCGTCGTCGTGCCGGTCACCCTGCTGCTGCAGGGGCCGAGCGTCGCCGGTATCGCCGAATGGCTTGGCGGCCACCTGCCCTCGGCCGCGGCCGACACGCCCGCGGCGCAGCAACAGGCCGTCCCGAAAAAGCCGGTCCGGAAGAGGGGCGCCCCCGACCAGAAGGGCCGACCGGAGACTGATGGCGCGCCGTCACGCGGGATCGACCTCCTGACCCGGGTGCCTGATCTTTCGGACGCGGCCGTAGAGGAAATGCTCCACAAGGTGCTCGCTGAACGCGGGGCCGGAAACGGAGGCAAGACACAGTCTGCCGGGAAAGAAGCCGGCGATGAGCGATAGGGCCATCGACATCTCCGGTCTGTCTCCCGAGAAGAAACGCGCGCTGCTGTCCCAGCTGCTCATGGAGGAAGCGGAGGAGACGGCCTCGGTGTATCCGATGTCGTACGGGCAGCGATCCATGTGGTTCATCCACAAACTCGCACCGGCCAGCGCCGCGTACACCGTCACGTATGCCGGGCGGATCCGCGGCGCGCTCGATGTGCCGGCGCTCGAACGCGCGGCACAGTCACTTGTCGACCGGCATCCGATGCTGCGGACCACGTACGCCGAGCGCGACGGGCAACCGGTCCAGCTCGTCCACTCGCACTGGCCGGTGCGGATCGCCCGGCACCGGCTCGGAGAGGGGGAGCATGAGGTAGACGAATGGATCCGCCTTGAGACCGAGCGCCCTTTCGACCTTTACACCGGCCCGGTGCTGCGACTGACGCTGCTGGAGCGCACACCCGAGGAACACGTACTTCTCCTGGGTCTGCATCACATCGCCGTCGACTTCTGGTCCATCGACATCATCCTGGACGAGCTACGCGTGCTGTATGCCGCCGAGCACGGCGCGGACCCGCCTCCACCGCCCGCGGAAAGCTTCGTCGACTACGCCGACCAGCAGACCCGGATGCTCGCAGGCGCCGAGGGCGACGGGCTTTGGGCCTACTGGCGTGAACAGCTGGCCGGCGCCCTGCCGGTCCTCCAATTGCCCACCGACCGGCCACGACCGGCCGTCCAGACCTATGCGGGCGCCGTGCACCGCTTCACCATCGACGACAC
Source organism: Mycobacterium sp. E2497 (assembly GCF_001668695.1). Taxonomy (NCBI): domain Bacteria; kingdom Bacillati; phylum Actinomycetota; class Actinomycetes; order Mycobacteriales; family Mycobacteriaceae; genus Mycobacterium; species Mycobacterium sp. E2497. The sequence continues at coordinate 6,227 of NZ_LZKD01000201.1, read as the reverse complement.
GGTGACGGCCGGGATCAAGCAGCTGGGCCGTGGCCTCGAAGCGACGCCGTACACGGTGCTGTTGGCGGCCTACGCCACCTTGCTGCATCGCTACAGTGGCCAGGGCGACCTGGTGATCGGCTCACCGTTCGCGTGCCGTGACCGGGTCGCGCTGGAGGGCCTGGTCGGCTACCTCACCAATCCCGTGCCGCTGCGCGCCGACCTGCACGGCGACCCGTCGTTCACGGACCTGCTCGGCCGCGTCAAAGAAACCGTGCGGGGCGCCCTCGAACACCAGGACTATCCCTTCGCGCTGCTCGTCGAGCGGCTTCGGCCGGTGCGTGACCCGGGCCGCACGCCGCTGTTCCAGGTTTCGTTCGCCTGGGAGCAAACGCGTCGCTTCTCGGACGGGACCGGTCGGGAAAGCGGGGGACTGCGGCTGGAAACCCTCCATGTCGGGCAGGGCGGCGCGCCGTTCGACCTGATGATGGAGATAGGCGAACACGGCGGGAAGCTGTCCGGCGTACTGCAGTACAACACCGACCTCTTCGACGCCACCACAATCGAGCGGATGGCCGGGCACTTCGCCACTCTCCTGGCCGGCATCGTCGCCGATCCCAGCCGGCGGGTCTCGCTGCTGCCGCTGCTCACCGGGGAAGAGCGACGTCAGCGGGCCGCCTGGAACCGGACCGAGGTCGGCTATGACGGCCCGGCCTGCCTGCACGAGCTGGTCGCGGCAACGGTCGCGCGCGTCCCGGACGCCGTGGCGGTGGTGTGTGAGGGCCGCGAGTTGACCTTTGCCGAGCTCGACCGCCGGGCCAACGGCCTGGCGCACCGGCTGCAGCAGTTGGGCGTGGGGCCCGAGGTCGTCGTGCCCGTCCTGCTGGAGCGCTCCGAGGACCTGGTGGTGGCGCTGCTCGGCGTCCTCAAGGCGGGTGGCGCGTTCATGCCGCTGGACTCCGCGCAGCCCGCGCAGCGCATGGCCGCGATGCTGCAGGACGTACCGGACGCGCCGGTCTGCGTCACCCACCAGCGCCAGCTGCCACAGCTGCCGCCCGGCTTCACCGGCCACCGGCTCTGCCTGGACGCGCCGACCGCGCCGCCGGGCGACGAGGCGGCCGTGGCGCCCGTAGCTGCGACGACATCGGCGAACCTCGCCTACGTCATCCACACGTCCGGTTCCACCGGCAAGCCGAAGGGAACCCTCAACACCCACGCCGGGATCCGTAACCGCCTGCTCTGGATGCAAGACGCCTACCGGCTGACCGCCGACGACCGCGTGCTGCACAAGACCCCGGTGAGCTTCGACCCGTCCGTCTGGGAGCTCTTCTGGCCGTTGATCAGCGGGGCCCGGCTCGTCATCGCCAAGCCCGAGGGCCACAAGGACGCCGCATACCTGGTTCGAACAATCGTCGAAAATGACGTCACCACAATGCATTTCGTGCCATCGATGTTGCGTCGCTTCCTCGCCGAGCCCGGCGTGGCCGCCTGCGCCACGCTGCGCCGGGTGTTCTGCAGCGGCGAGGCGCTGCCGTATGACCTGCGGGACCACTTCCTTGCCACGCTGGACGCCGAGCTCTACAACCTGTACGGGCCCACCGAGGCCGCGATCGACGTCACCGGATTCCACTGCCGGCGTGGCGAATCCGGCACGCTGGTGTCGATCGGGCGACCGATCGCCAACATCCGCGCGCACATCCTGGACGCACACCTGCAACCGGTGCCGGTGGGTGTGCCCGGCGAGCTGTTCATCGGCGGTGTCGGGCTTGGGCGCGGCTACCTCAACCGGCCCGATCTCACGGCCGCCGTCTTTGTTGCCGATCCGTTCGGCGGTGATTTCGGGGATCGCGGCGAGCGGCTTTACCGCACCGGCGACCTGACCAGATATCTGGCCGACGGCAACATCGATTACCTGGGGCGCATCGACTTCCAGGTCAAGGTTCGCGGCTTCCGGATCGAGCCGGGCGAGGTGGAGGCGGCGCTGGCCAAACACCCCGCGGTGGCCGAGAACGCGGTGGTGACCAGAACCGACAGCCGAGGGAACACCATCCTCGTTGCCCACGTCGTTGCGGCCGGGGGCGCGGCGCCGTCGACGGCCGAGCTGCGCCGCTTCCTCCTGGAGCTGCTTCCCGCCGCCATGGTGCCCGGCGTTTTCGAGGTGAGGGACGCGCTGCCGCTCACGTCGAGCGGAAAGATCGACCGCCGTGCCTTGATGGTGGCCGGCAGCGGGCCCGGGCCGCAGGAGCCGGCATTCGTCGCTCCACGCACGCGCACCGAACAGGTCCTGGCCGAGATCTGGTGCGCCGTCATGGGTCTGGAACGGGTCGGCATCAACGACGACTTCTTCGCTCTCGGCGGCGCCTCGACGCAGAGCCTGGAGGTCGCGGTGCGGGCGAATGCGGCCGGCCTGCCACTGCGACCGGAGTCGATGTTCGTCTACGGCACCATCGCCGAGCTCGCCGCGGAATATGGGCCGGTCCCCGACGAGGGTCCGGCGCAAGCCGGACCCGACGAGAAGCGAAACACGGTGATCGAAAGCATCGGCGTGTACCTGCCGGCGCGAACGGTGTCGACCGAGACGGTCATGGCGGAGTGCGCCAACGAGATCCGCATACCGCTGGAACGCCTTACCGGCATCAGGAGCCGACGGGTGGTCGGCGAGGACGAGTTCTCGATCGACCTTGCGCGGAAGGCGGCGGACGACTGCCTGTCCCGGTCGAGCTACCGGCGCGAGGACATCGAGCTCATCATCGCCTGCAACATCTCCCGCCGTGACGGACTCGGGCACAGGTTCACGTTCGAGCCCAGCACCTCCTCGCGGCTGAGCGACCAATGTGGCTTTGGCAACGCGCTGGCCTTCGACATCAGCAACGCCTGCGCCGGGATGTTCACCGGCATCACCGTGGCGGACGCATTCCTGCAGACCGGGGTGGTTCGCAACGCGCTGGTGGTCAGCGGCGAGTACATCAGCCACCTCACGGAGACGGCGCAGAAGGAAATCGAGGGGCCGATGGACCCGAGGCTCGCCTGCCTGACCCTGGGTGACGCCGGCGCGGCGGTGATCCTGGAGCGCGGCCCCAACGGCCGGGTGGGCTTCCACGACATCGATATCGCGACTTTCAGCCGCTACAGCAAACTGTGCATCGCCAAGGCGACCGAAGCCCCGCACGGCGGCGCCATCATGCTCACCGACTCCGTCACGCAGACCGCGATCGCGGTCAAGCATGCGGTGCCCTACGTCGCGGCGGTAATGCGACGGCACGGGTGGCGGCCCGAAACCTGTGACCACCTGGTGATGCACCAGACCTCGGAGGCATCGCTCAACGACGCGGTCGCCGCCGTCAACCAGCTCTTCGGACCGGGCGCGGCCAACCGGGACAACACCATCTACAACGTGGCGGAACGCGGGAACACGGCCAGCACGACCCATTTCGTCGCGCTGCACGACTACATCCTGAGCAACCGGATCAAGTCCGGAGACAACGTGGTCTTTTCCATCACCGGCTCCGGACAGAGCATCGGCGCCGCGCTGTATACCTTCGACGACCTGCCGGACCGAATGCGCCGGGGCGCCGGCGGCCAGCACGCCCGCAGCCTTGAAACAGAAAACCACCGCAAGGAAGCAGCGGCGACGCCCCGCGTGCGCATCGACGGCGTAGGCATCGCTCCCGCCGGGCAATCGACGTCTCCGAGCTCGATAGAGTTGGCGGTTCAAGCAGCCACGGCGTGCCTTGCCGAAGGTGGCGTTGACCGGTCAGCGGTCGGTCTGATCGTCCACGCCGGCGTCTACCGCGACGACTTTCTCAGCGAACCGGCGGTTGCCGCGCTCGTCGCCGGCGAACTCGGAATCAACGGCGAAGTGCAGTCGCCGGACGGCCCCAAGACCCTCGCCTTCGACGTCCTCAACGGTTCGGTCGGCTTCCTCAACGCCTGCCACGTCGCCGCGGGAATGATCGGCGCGGGAAAGGCCGACCATGCGATGGTCGTGGCCTCGGAGATAGAAAACAACGGCCCCGAAACCGGCTATCCGTTGAACGGCATCAGCCAGACGGGCTCGGCTGTCCTGCTCAGCCGAAGCGACGGTGCGGAAGGCTTCGGCCGGTTCGTCTTCCAGCAACACCCGGAGTACGGCGGGGCGCTCGCCACCTACACCCAGCAGCGGGACGGGCGGTGCTGGCTGCAAATTGAGCGCGACCCCAACCTCGCCGCCATCTACCTGAGCTGTATCCCGTCGGCCACCAAGGAACTGTTGACGCTGGAGGGACTCGACCCCGCCGACATCGCGGTCGTGCTCCCGCCGCAGCTGTCGACGGCCGATCTGGACGAACTGGCCGCCCAGATCGGTGTCCCCCGATCACGATTCGTCGAGTTCGACGCGGATGACCAACCAGGCACCGACCTGTTCACCTCGTCCCTGCCGTACGGGCTGGATCACGCCCGGCGGCATGGGCTGGCACGAGCGGGCGACGTCGCGCTGATACTGGCGGTCGGCTCGGGTGTCACCGTCGGCTGCACCACTTACCGATTCTGATGACTCTGACGGTTGACGCGGTTCCCGGATTCACCGGCGACGTAGTCCATCCCGACAGCGCCGATTACGACGCAGCGCGGCGGGTCTTCAACGGCCTGATCGGCAAGCGGCCCGCCGTCGTGCTCCGCTGCCGCTCCCGCGCGGATATCGTCGCCGCCGTTCGGTACGCCGTCGGCTCCGGAGCCGAGATCGCGGTGCGGTGCAGCGGGCACAGCGTCGCAGGACACTCCTCGACCGATGGCGGCATCCTCATCGACCTGTCCCTGATGCGTCGTGTGGTGGTTGATCCCGAGCACCGAATCGCGGTCATCGAGCCCGGCGCGACCTGGCGCGACATCGACCAGGCCACCGCCCGTCACGGCCTGGCCTGCCCCGGCGGGGTGGTGTCATCGACGGGCGTGGGCGGGTTCACGCTCGGTGGCGGGGTCGGCTGGTTGTCCCGGGCATACGGATTGACCTGCGACAACTTGACCGCAGCGAACCTGGTGCCGCCCGGCGGGGAGGTGCTGTTCGCCAGCGAAGCACAGAACCCGGAGGTGCTGTGGGGCCTGCGCGGCGGCGGCGGCAACTTCGGGGTGGTGGCCCACTTCGTGCTCGACCTGCATCCGGTCGATCACGTCATCGGGGGCATACGGGCCTACGGCGACACCGACGCCGAGGCCGTGCTCGAACACTTCCGCGCACAGGTGGCGGGCGCCGACGACCACCTCGCGTCCCTCGTCGACTTCGGCACCGACGAGGGTTCGGGACGCGGCCTGGTCACGATCCTCGGTTGCTCGGCCGCAGCCGGACAAGCCGGTCGGACCGCCATCGGGGCGCTGCTGCGGGCCCGCGGGGTCAGCACGGAACCGGTGATGTCGCTCCAGCGCGAAATCGCCTACCCCACTTGGCAACAGGTCCTCGACCACACATCCCCATATGGCCGGTTGAACTACTGGAAGTCGATCTTTCTGACGGAGCTGTCCGACGACGCGATCCGGCGTATCGCGCTGCTCGGGCGCAGCCGCCCCGCGCCGCAAACGCATCTGCATGTGATCCGGCTCGGCGGCTTTCCCAGCCGTGTTCCGCCGGAGGCGACGGCCTTTTCGGCCCGCCACCATCCCTACATCGTGCATCTGATCACCACCTGGACGGATCCCGCCGACACCGAACGCTGCAAGTCGTGGACCGATGATGCGTATGAAGCTTTGCGTCCGTTCGGTCCGGCAGGCACGTACCTCAACTTCGTCGGCGATGAAGGGCAGGCGCGCATCCGGGCCAGCTTCGGCGACGTCACCTATCGGCGCCTGGCCAAGCTGAAGGCTCGCCTCGACCCGGACAACCGCTTCGCGCTGAATCAAAACATCGAGCCCGCAACGGGTCCGTGAGCGGATCTGATCATGCCGCGAACGCGAAACCAGTTGACCGCGTCGCGGATCGCAGGCTCGATGGGGGCAACTACGTAGCCCAGTTCTCGCACCGCCTTGTCGCTGCGGTAGCGGTAAAGTTCGGTGAACGCGTATCCGACGGACATCGATCGAGTGGCGCGAATCGTCGGGGTCGACCCGCCGCGTAGACGGTTGCCCTATCCGGTCGCCTGGATCGGGGGTAAGGCCGGCGACCTCCTCGAGGTCGTCACCCGTCGGGAAACCACGGTGAACTCGATGTCCGTCGGATACGCGTTCACCGAACTTTACCGCTACCGCAGCGACAAGGCGGTGCGAGAACTGGGCTACGT
>NZ_LZKD01000200.1:0-754 GCF_001668695.1 Mycobacterium sp. E2497 | reverse complement strand
ACCGGATGGCGGAGCAATCAATACAGGGAGGAAAAGGACACTTCAGGTCATGCGGTCTATCTGGCTGTTGCGACGGTTGTCGATTCCAAAGCAGCGACGGTGTTGCTTGGCAACGCTTTTGCCAAGCGTCTCGATGCGTGCAGCAATGCCGTCATCCACCTGAGCGGCAAATATCGATGGAGATTCCAGAAGACCGACGCGACCGATACGGGAGTGCGGTGGACGGGAACGGAACTGGAGGACGGGCAGATCACCGGCTGGGTCTGCGCCAGCGAGGCGCGGGCAAAGAACAATGTGGTGATCTACGCGCAGGTGTGCCAATGGGGCAACGGCGCTCCGGCCGCAGCGACGATCCTGGACACCGACATCTTGTCCAGAATTGTCGCGGTGGCCGGAGCGCCATTGCCGTATTGGCACACCTGCGCAGTGATGATCACATTGTTCTTCGCGCGCGCCACGTTGGGGCAGATCCAACCGGTGGGCTTCCCGTCCTGCAGTTCCGTCGCGGTCCACGTCAGATCCTTGCCGCCGGCGTCGGTCTTTTGGAATCTCCATCTCGATATGTCGTCTTTGCGGTGCAAAACGGCGTTGTCGCACGAATTTACGGCCTTCGCGAGCGCATTGTCGAGCAACTGAGTCGCTGTTTTCGCGTCGGCTACCGTCGCAACGGCTTGACGGACCGCATGCTCGTACGTGTCCTTGTCCTCTTTGTAGAGATTGCTCCGCCACGCGGTGTAAGCCACCCCCACCGAGT
>NZ_LZKD01000199.1:0-8124 GCF_001668695.1 Mycobacterium sp. E2497 | reverse complement strand
CCTGCGTCATGGTCATCGCGTGTCCGGCGCGGCGGACTCACACTTCGGATGCGTCGTTCGCAGCTTTTCGACCATGTTCCCGGCCCGCCGGTTCGGCGGCGGTGCCCTGGCGGTCTATCTCGACGGCCAGCCCGTCGTCGACGTCTGGACCGGGTGGTCCGACCGGGGCGGCCACCGGCCGTGGTCGGCCGACAGCGCGCCGATGGTGTTCTCGGCCACGAAGGGAATGGCCGCCACCGTGATTCACCGGCTCGCCGACCGCGGGCTGATCGACTACGAGGCGCCCGTCGCGGAGTACTGGCCGGAGTTCGCGGCCAACGGCAAGGCGAAGCTCACCGTGCGCGACGTGATGAGGCACGCCGCCGGCTTGTCCGGTCTGCGCGGCGCCCACAGCGAAGACCTGCTGGACCACGTCCTGATGGAAGAGCGGCTGGCCGCGGCGGCGCCGGGCCGGCTGCTGGGCAAGTCGGCCTATCACGCGCTGACCTTCGGCTGGCTGATGTCCGGCCTCGCCCGGGGCGTGACCGGGAAGGGCATGCGGGTGCTGATACGCGAAGAGCTCGCCGAGCCGCTGGGCACCGACGGGCTGTACCTGGGGCGCCCGCCGGCCGGCGCGCCGACGCGGGTCGCCGAGATCATCGCGCCGCAGAACCTGGTTCGGAACCCGCTGCTGAGCTGCGTGACGCGCAGGGTGGCCAACGAGCTGTCCGGGGGATTCCGGTCGATCTACTTCCCGGGCATGGTCGCCGCCGTGCAGGGCAACACGCCCCTGCTGGACGCCGAGATCCCGGCGGCCAACGGGGTGGCGACGGCCCGAGGGCTGGCGCGGATGTACGGCGCCATCGCCAACGGCGGCGAGGTCGACGGCATCCGGTTCCTGTCCAGGGAGATGGTGGCCGGCCTGACCGGTCGACGCAGCCTGCGCCCGGACCGAAACCTCTTCATGCCGTTGGCCTTCCACCTCGGCTACCACAGCCTGCCCATCGGCAACGTGATGCCCGGCTTCGGCCATGTCGGGCTCGGCGGGTCGCTCGGCTGGACCGATCCGGCGAGCGGGTTGGCGTTCTCGCTGGTGCACAACCGGCTGCTGACGCCGTTCGTGATGACCGACCACGCGGCGTTCGTCGGCCTGTACGCGCTGATTCGCAACGCCGCCGCGAAGGCGCGCAAACGCGGCTTCGAACCGGTGACGGAATTCGGGGCGCCGTACTTCGAGCCGGGGGCCGTCGCGGGCTGACCGGGCAAATATCCGCGCGCGGTTGCGCGGATCGCGCTCAAGCACGGCATCGCGGTGGCGGGCACTGGAAAATCCCAGCTCAGCTCGGTTCGTAAGCGGTCCGATCAATCCTGTCAACGCGATTTTTACGTGGTTGACATGTGTTTCATCGAACGGGCCCGCAAAGTCAAACAATCGGTAATAATTCCGCGATACACCTGGCAATCGATGCCGCGCACGACTTGGAAGGCTGAAGCTGGATGAAAAGGGCCCGCACCACTAGACCCTCGGAAAGCCATGCCGCCTCCGGTAGCCTCCTCGAGCGGTCGACCTCCACGCGGCCCCTCGCCTTGTTCGTCCTGGGCATGGGGCGCTCGGGCACGTCGGCGCTGACCCGGGTCCTGTCGTTATGCGGTGCCACGCTTCCGGCCGGAATGATGGGGGCCGACGAAATCAACCAGCGCGGCTACTGGGAGCCGCGCGCATCCCTCTTGCTCAACAGGTCGATCCTGGAGCGCCGCGGCAGCGCCTGGTGGGATCCCTCACTGCGAGTCCTGGAGGAAGGCGCCTTCACCGCGGCGGAGCGTGCGGCGTGCACCGCCGACATCGCCGCTTACCTCAAGTCGCTGCCGGACGCACCGCTGCTGGTGATCAAGGACCTTCAGATCGTGGTGCTCTGGGAGATGTGGTTCGAGGCGGCACGCGCGGCGGGCCTTGATGTCGCCGTCGTGATCGCGGTGCGGCACCCACAGGAGGTGATCGCGTCGCTCGGGAAGGCCACCGGGGCGTCGCCGCAACTCGCGAGCGCCCTGTGGTTGAAGGGAAACCTGCTGGCCGAGCGTCACTCGCGCGGTGTGCCCCGGGTGTTCGTCGAGTACACGCATCTTCTGGAGAACTGGCGCCGCGAGGTGAAGCGGATTTCGGCCGCGCTGGAGATCGACCTGCGCGCCGATGACGAAAGCGCTGTCGACGAGTTTCTCACCCCCGATCTGCGGCGCAACCGGGACAGTGGCCCCGTGATCGATCGCTTCGGCGCCGACTGGATGTCGGCGGTCTACGAGGCGATGCGCGCCGCGGCGCTGGACGGGCCCTCGGACGTGGCGACGCTGGACCGGGTGTTCGAGGCGTATCGGGCCAGCGAGCATGATTTCCGAATCGCGTTGGAAGACGCCCGCGGCCACTCCACCAGCCTCACCGCCAGGCTGCTGCGGCCGTCCGTCATGAAGCCGGTCCTCGAGGTCGTCGCGATGGCGCACCGGCGCAAGGGAACCTGGGCCTAGCCACCGCCGACTGACACGTCCCTCGGCGGGCGACCGCGCCCGGGTCGTCCAAATGTTAAGTAAGCAAAACAAATTTGCGAAATTGACGCCCTCGTCACCGAATCACGCTAGAGTCGTCAGCGCACCATGATCCGATCATTCGCTCGTCAGGGGAGAGCCTGATCCCGCAGGAGGTGCAGGGGGACGGTGTCGTCTTTGTGCCAAAGACGTTGAGGTGGATTGAGTTTCATTTCTCGACGTCGCAGTGCACACCGGGCAAAGACGGTCTTGACTGTGACGGCGTTGCCGTGCGCGAGAGCTCGAGATGGGCGCGGAACCGAGAAGTCATGGGTGGCAACCGAGTTCGCATGTAGCGAGGTGCACCGAAAGGTTTGCGTTTGCAATGAGATTTGCCCGGATCGCGAAAACTGCTGAGACTACTCACCCCGTCCATCGCCCGGTCATTGTCTTCGTGTTGGGCCCACAACGCTCGGGCACGTCGGCGATCACGCGGGTTCTCTCGCTGTGCGGTGCCACGCTCCCCGCCGGGATGTTGGGCGCGGATGCGAACAATCCGCTGGGCTATTGGGAACCGCGGGCCGCCATCACGCTCAACGAGTCGATCCTGCGTCGCCACGGCAGCAACTGGTACGACCCGTCGCTGCGCTTGCTGGACGACGCCGCGTTCGGCTCCCGAGAGAGGGCCGCCCACGTCGCCAAGATCGCGGACTACCTCTCCACGCTGCCGGCGGCCCCGCTGCTGGTGATCAAGGAGCCCCGGATAACCACGCTGTCCGACCTGTGGTTCGAGGCGGCACGCGCGGCCGGGTTCGATGTCGCTGCGGTCATCGCGGTGCGCCAGCCGCAGGAGGTCATCAAGTCGATCGCGGCGTCCTGGCGCGTCTCTCCGGCGCTCGCCAGCGCGATCTGGGTGAAATACAACCTACTCGCCGAGCGCCACACGCGCGGCGTGACGCGGGTGTTCGTCGAGTACGCCAACCTCCTCGACGACTGGCGCCGGGAGGTGAAGCGCATCTCGGTGACGCTGCCCGATGAATTGAGCGTGGACGAAGAGCAGCCGGTCGAGGACTTCCTGCGGCCCGACCTGCGACGCCAACGACACAGCGGCCCGGTGGCCGAGCTCTTTGGCACCGACTGGATTTCGGCTGTCTACAAATCACTGTGCGCGGCGGCGCTGGACGAGCCCGTGGACACGCCCACGCTGGATCGGGTCTTCGAGTCCTACCGGGCGTGCGAACGCGATTTCCGCCAGGCCTTCCAGGATTTTCACGGATTGTCCAACAGCATGCTGTTCCGCGTCTTCCCGCCGGTGATCGCGGGCCCGGTGATGGAGCTCCTCGCGATGGCTCACCGGCGCAGGGGCACCTGGGCCTAGCGGTTCCCGGCCGCGACCGGCAATCCCGGTGACCCCAAGCGGGTGCCCGATATGATCGACCGGACGGTGCTGCCCGCAACGTGCGCACGTCCTACCTGCAGACCAATGGGAGGTCCCGGCTCTTGTCAGCGTCCGTGCTCATCACCGGAGGGGCCGGGTTCATCGGGTCGGCACTGTCGCACCGTCTCGTCGAGGGCGGTTACGACGTCGCGGTGATGGACGTCTTGCACCCGCAGGTACACGGGGGAGACCAGCCGATCGACCTGCCGTCGTCGGTGCGGTTGTTCACCGGCGACGTCACCCACGCCCCCGATTGGGACGCGGTGCTGCGGCTGTGTCGTCCCTCGCAGATCGTCCACCTGGCGGCCGAGACCGGAACGGCGCAGTCCCTGTCGGAAGCCACGCGCCACGGTTCGGTGAACGTGGTGGGCACCACCCAGCTCCTCGACGCCTTGACCCGCGCGGGAATCGTCCCCGACCAGCTGGTACTGGCGTCGTCGCGGGCCGTCTACGGCGAAGGTGCCTGGCAGGCCGGCGCCGACGTGTTCTATCCGCCGCCGCGCAGCCACGCGCAGCTCGTCGCCGGCCAGTGGGACCCCCTGGGACCCGACGGTGCGCCTGCGGTGCCGCTGCCGAGCCGCGCGAGCGGGACGGAACCCCGGCCGACCAACGTCTACGCCGCGACCAAGCTCGCCCAGGAGCACCTGCTGGCGGCCTGGACGGCCGCGCACGACACCAACGTCAGCGTGCTCCGGCTCCAGAATGTCTACGGTCCGGGCCAGTCACTGACGAATTCGTACACAGGAATCGTCGCGCTGTTCGCGCGGTTGGCGCGGGAGGGTCAATCGCTCGAGGTGTACGAAGACGGACGGATCGTGCGCGATTTCGTCTACATCGATGACGTCGTCGACGCGCTGTACGCTGCCCTGCAGCGGCCCGCGACCGGATCGCGGCGCCTCGACATCGGGTCGGGCAACGGGACCACCATCCACGAGCTGGCCGACAAAGTGGCGGCCATGTGCGACGCGCCTGCTCCGACCGTTGTCGCGAAATTTCGTGACGGTGACGTGCGCGCCGCCAGCTGCGACATCGGACAAGCCGAGGCCGAGCTGGACTGGCGCCCGAAGTGGATGCTCGACGACGGCCTGCCCGCATTGCTCGAATGGATCGGCAAGCAGTCCGAATCCTCCGGCTGACCGAACCAAAGAGCCGCCTTCGCCGTGTCAAGAACCGTCACTTGGCCGACCGGGTCGGCCGCGCATGCAGCAAACGGCGCGGCTTTCGATGCGGGGTGGCGGCCGTCGAAAGCATATGATGGTCCGCAGGGGGCTGACCGGTGGTCAGGCGACAAGTCACTCGTTGGCTACGCGGTACAGGTGAGGGGGGCCGAGGGTTGGCGAGCATGATGGAAAGATTCGAAACGCATTGGCGGCCAAGGCAAACGTCTAGGCTGATCAACGGGAGGAAGTTCGTGCGAACTGGGGGGCAGTCTTGACCGTTGCCGATCGCGGCATGCGATCTTCATTCGTGGACACGCGATCGGCGTACCTTGACTTGCTCCGGCGCAACCTCACCCGGTACGGCAGCGACGAGTTGGTGCCCGTCGGTTGGTACTACTTCGGACGGCCGATGCTGAGCACCCGCAAATTCATGATGGTGCGCAAGCGCCCGTTCAATCCGCACGCGCGAGGCCTGGGGCTCGATTGGCCCGCGGATGCCTTGACGATGATCGGCATGCAGCGGCTGACCAGTTTGCAGCAGTGCGTCGAGACCGTGCTGAACGAGGACATCCCCGGCGACTTGGTCGAGTGCGGCGTGTGGCGCGGCGGGGCGTCGATCCTGATGCGTGCCGTGCTGGCCGCGTACGGCGACAAGAAGCGGCGTGTGTGGCTGGCCGATTCGTTCGAGGGGGTTCCGCCCCCGGACACCGCGCACTACGAAGCGGACAGGGGAATCCGGTTGCACCGCGCCGCCGGCGTGCTCGCCGTGCCGGAAGAGCAGGTCAGGGCGAATTTCGAGCGCTATGAGTTGCTGGATGACCAGGTTCGTTTCCTCCCTGGCTGGTTCAAGGACACGCTGCAGGACGCGCCGATCGATCGCATCTCCGTGCTGCGGCTCGACGGTGACCTGTACGAGTCGACGATCCAGGCGCTCGATGCGCTTTATCCCCGGCTGTCGCCGGGCGGTTTCTGCATCGTCGACGACTACCACGCGATCGACGCGTGCCGGCAAGCCGTCACGGACTACCGGACGAAGCACGGCGTGACCGCGGAGATCGTGGACATCGACGGCACCGGGGTGCTGTGGCGTAAGGAGTGACAGGCCGCTGCGCCGTCGCTGACCAGCCCGCGCCGACGCCGGCATTCGCCGGTATTTAAGGTGATGTCGGTGCATCATTGCCGCCGATGGCACAACTGAAGGGCTTGCATTCGCGATGAAAATGGTGCTGGCGAGCTATGGCACTCGCGGCGACATCGAGCCTTCCGTGGTGGTCGCTAAGGAATTGGTCCGCAGGGGCCACGACGTGCGCATGGCGGTCCCGCCGGACTCGATCCCCTTCACCGAGTCGGCCGGGCTGGCGGCCGTCCCGTACGGGCTGGAATCGCAGGCGTGGCTGGACCTGTACCGCAACTTCTGGACGTCGTTCTTCGGCGCCTTCTGGCGGGTCCGGGAGATGAGGTCGATGTGGCGCGAGATGTGGGATCTCAGCGACCAGTGCTGGTCGCAGATGAACACCACCCTCGTGTCGCTTGCCGACGGTGCGGATCTGCTGTTGGCCGGGCAAAGCTATCAGGAGCCCGCCGCCAACGTCGCGGAGTACTACGACATCCCGTTGGCCACGCTGCATCACGTCCCCATGCGGCCGAACGGCCAGACCGTTTCGATGCTGCCGGCCCCGTTGGGGCGCTCGGCGATGACGGCGTTCGACTGGTTCAGTTGGCGCCTCAACAAGAAGGTCGAGGATGCGCAGCGCCGCGAACTCGGCCTGCCCCGGGCGACGGGTCCCTCGCCGCGGCGGATCGCCCAGCGCGGAGCGCTGGAAATCCAGGCTTATGACGAGGTTTGCTTTCCCGGCCTGGCGGCAGAATGGGCGAAATGGGATGGCCTTCGGCCATTTGTCGGCCCCCTGACGATGGAGTTGACCACCAGCGCCGACGACGACGTGGCGTCGTGGATAGCCGCGGGAACGCCGCCGATTTGCTTTGGATTCGGCAGCATGCCGGTGGAATCCCCGATCGACACGGTCGAAATGATCGGTGCGGCCTGCGCAGAATTGGACGAACGCGCGCTGATTTGCGCCGGTTGGAGCGATTTCAGCGACGTGCCACTTCCCGAGCACGTCAAGGTGGTGGGCGTGGTGAATTATGCGGCGGTCTTTCCCGCCTGCCGCGCGGTCGTACACCACGGCGGCTCGGGCACCACCGCAGCAAGCCTGCGGGCGGGGGTCCCGACGCTGGTTTTGTCGATGGATGTCAACCAAACCGTCTGGGGAGCCCAGCTCAGACGGCTGAAAGTTGGTGCCACGCGGCGGTTTTCGGCCACCACCCGGGAGTCGTTGTTGGCGGATCTACGCCGGATACTCGATCCGGATTACGGCGTGCGTGCGCGAGAGATCGCCCGGCACATGACCAAACCCGCTGAAAGCGTCGTCAAGGCCGCCGACGTGGTGGAGAAGTTTGCCGGCTCGCGGAGTCGCGCCTGATCGGCAAAGCCGACAGCGCGGATGTGTGCCGCGCTGTCAGCATCCTGACTCCGGCGCCGGCGCCGAACTAGTTGCCGCTTCTGGAGACACGGGACCACACTTTCTGGCACACTGATATCTGATCAGCCGACGATGCCTGGGGGTCGCGTCAAACCGTCAAAGGTCGTCACAGTCCAATGGTCGGGGGGATAGGGCCGATGATATTGGCTTCGTCACACCCGACGGCGCCCGGTGAGAATTGCCGGTTCGCCCGCTCGCGGAACCTCATTCCCCATGCCATGCAACGAAAACAGTCAATCCCAATAGGGAAGGGAGAGACTGAAATTAGGGCCGAAAGACCCTACTCCGAAGTGTTGCCGGGGCAAGGGAAAAGTGATTAAGGTTACAACGCGATGAAATTTGCTGTGGCAAGCTACGGGACGCGCGGTGACATAGAGCCGTGCCTCGCTATCGGGCGGGAACTGACGCGCAGAGGGCACGAAGTCCGGATGGCCGTCCCGCCCAATCTTGTTGAGCTCGCGGAGGAAGCGGGGCTTGCGGCCATCGGCTA
>NZ_LZKD01000198.1:0-6616 GCF_001668695.1 Mycobacterium sp. E2497 | reverse complement strand
CCGACGATCCCGACGGGGCGTCGGGGCTGTACGTGACTGCGTTCCAGGTGGGCATCATGGCGGGCGCGCTGGCGGGCGGCCTGCTCTATGAACGCAACGTCGTCCTCATGCTGGCCGCGTCGGCCGGCTTGATGGCGTTGGCGCTGGTCGGCACGGCGGCCAACCGTCACGCGTTCGACGTTGCGCCGACAAGCTCACGCGATTCATAGCTGGGCAGTTCAACGGCGCAAATGCCGGTGCAAACGGCCGCCGCGCGGCGTCGAATTTGTTAGCTGGCGTGCCCCCTGTGCCACACTGTGTCAGGAACTCGAGCGTGGAGGGATGCATATGTCGGGCTGGACGCGAGGGAGGCTTTCGGCCGCCCTGACCGCAGCCGGATTGGCTTCTGTGACGGGGCTGGCGCTGGTGTTGAGCGCGGCTCCGGCGGTGGCGGATCCGGACCCGGCGCCCGGTGATCCGGGCGTCGTGGCGGCTCCGCCCGGCCCGCCAGCGCGCCCGCCATGATGCCCACCTGGAACGCAGTCACGTACAGCCCCGACGCCCCGTCGGGATCGTCGGCCCCGCTGCGCATCGCCGCGGACTGCATCATCGGTGAGACCGCGGTGGCCATCGCTCCCCAGAGCACGATCGCGGCCGTCCCGATCAGGGCCGCCACGGCGGCGGGCCGGCCCCCCAGCGCCAGCGCGGTCAGCACGACGAACGCGGCCGTCAAACCGGCCATGCATCCGATGATCGCTCCCTTGGGCCGACGGTCGAGGGGCCGCGCCACCAGGCCGACAGCCAGCACCCCCGCGGCGCCGTAGGCGGCCAGCACCCACGCCAGGTTCGGGCCGCGCACACCGACGACTTCCCGGATGATCTCCACGATGTAGGTGTAGGAGACAAAATGGCCGGTCACGCCGACCATGGTGATGATGCTGACGATGATCAGCCGGCGGTTGCGGTGGTGCCGCGACCGCGGGCCTACGCACTTGAGCTGGTCCTCGGTGAGCACCATCTCCGGCAGCATCACCCGGGCCGCCACCGTGACGACGGCGGCCGCCACGGTCACGCACACCACCGCCACGCGCCAGCCCCACATCAGGCTCATGGCCGCGGTCAGCGGGCTTCCGACCACCAGGGCGAGGCTCGTTCCGACGTAGATCGACATCGTCGCGCGGCCGGCGTGGCTCGGCGGCACCAAGCGGGTGGCGATCGGGGCGATGACCGACCAGAGCAGGCCGTGGGTGATCGCGCAGAGCACCCGGCCGGCGGCCAGCACCGCGAAGGTGGGCGCCACGGCCGAGATCAGCTGCGAGACGGTCAGGCAGGTCAGGCTCGCCACCAGCACCCGGCGGCGCGACAGATGGGCGGTCCAGCGCACCAGCGGGATGGTGGTCAGGGCCGCCACCAGGGCGTACCAGGACAGCAGCGTGCCCACCACGACCAGGCTGACGTGCAGGTTGCGGGCGATGGCCGGCAAAGCGCCGACGGGCAGGATCTCGGCGGTGACATAGGTGAAGGCCGCGGCGGCCAGCACAACGAGCTGAGCCGCGATCCGTGGGGTCCACGTTCGCGCGGCAGCATTCGTTTCGGCAGTCATGGCGTCGGTATCGGCCGGGCTACCCAATTCTTGGGTTGTCGCGCCTAATGCGATCACACTGCCTTACCGTACGGACCGCAACTGCGGCTCCCCCCTTGTCAGGGCCGGAACGCAGGTCTCAACTAGGTACCAATCAGGAACGGACCAGCCGCGCGATGGCGGCGGAGGCCTCGGCGAGCTTCTCATCGGCGTCGTCCCCGCCCTCGGCCACGGCCCGGGTGACGCAGTGGTTCAGGTGCTCGTCCAGCAAATTCAACGCGACCGACCGCAGCGCGCTGTTGACGGCGCTGATCTGGGTGAGGACGTCGATGCAGTACTTGTCTTCCTCGATCATCCGCGCGATGCCGCGCACCTGTCCCTCGATGCGCCGCAGCCGCTTGGCGTAGTTGTCCTTCTGCTGCGAATATCCGTGCGCGTTCGTCATCCGTCCTTCACCTCTGCCCCTACGCGTGCCCATGCGCGCCCGCCGCGCGTGCCGGGCCGGCGTCACCCCAACCACTTTATACCCCGCCCGGGTATGACCCGCGCATTTGCCGTCGGGCCAGGTCACGCATACTTACACGATGGCCACAGCACGCGATACGAGCGCAGTCACCGACATCAAACCCCGCAGTCGTGACGTCACCGACGGCCTGGAGAAGGCCGCCGCCCGCGGCATGTTGCGGGCGGTAGGCATGGGTGACGAGGACTTCGCCAAGCCGCAGATCGGGGTGGCGTCGTCGTGGAACGAGATCACGCCGTGCAACCTCTCGCTGGACCGGCTCGCCAAGGCGGTCAAGGAGGGGGTCTTCGCGGCCGGCGGCTTCCCGCTGGAGTTCGGCACCATCTCGGTGTCCGACGGGATCTCGATGGGCCATGAGGGCATGCACTTCTCGCTGGTGTCGCGCGAGGTGATCGCGGACAGCGTCGAGACCGTGATGCAGGCCGAGCGCCTCGACGGCTCGGTGCTGCTGGCCGGCTGCGACAAGTCCCTGCCCGGCATGCTGATGGCCGCCGCGCGCCTGGACCTGGCGGCAGTCTTCCTGTACGCAGGTTCCATCCTGCCGGGGCGGGCCAAGTTGTCCGACGGGACCGAGCGCGAGGTCACCATCATCGACGCGTTCGAGGCCGTGGGCGCGTGCGCCCGCGGCTTGATGCCCCGCGAGGACGTCGACGCCATCGAGCGCGCGATCTGCCCCAGTGAGGGTGCGTGCGGCGGCATGTACACCGCCAACACTATGGCCAGCGCCGCGGAGGCCCTCGGCATGTCGTTGCCCGGCAGCGCGGCGCCCCCGGCCACCGACTACCGCCGCGACGGGTTCGCCCGGCGCAGCGGCCAGGCTGTCGTGGAGCTGCTGCGGCGCGGCATCACCGCCCGCGACATCCTGACCAAGGAGGCGTTCGAAAACGCCATCGCGGTGGTGATGGCGTTCGGCGGATCGACCAACGCCGTGTTGCACCTGCTGGCGATCGCGCACGAGGCCGACGTCGAGCTGACTCTCGACGACTTCAGCCGGATCGGGTCGAAGGTTCCGCACCTGGCCGACGTCAAACCGTTCGGCCGCCACGTCATGTCGCATGTCGACCAGATCGGCGGTGTGCCGGTGGCGATGAAGGCGCTGCTGGACGCGGGCCTGCTGCACGGGGACTGCCTGACGGTGACGGGCCAGACCGTGGCCGAGAACCTGGCCGCGATCGACCCACCCGACCCCGACGGCAAGGTGCTGCGGGCGCTGGACAATCCCATCCACCCGACCGGCGGCATCACGATCCTGCGCGGGTCGCTGGCACCCGAGGGCGCGGTGGTCAAGTCCGCCGGCTTCGACTCTGACGTGTTCGAGGGCACGGCAAGGGTTTTCGACGGCGAGCGGGCTGCGCTGGACGCCCTCGAGGACGGGACGATCACCAAGGGCGACGCCGTGGTGATCCGCTACGAGGGCCCCAAGGGCGGGCCCGGCATGCGCGAAATGCTCGCCATCACCGGCGCGATCAAGGGCGCCGGACTGGGCAAGGACGTGCTGCTGCTGACCGACGGCCGCTTCTCCGGCGGAACGACCGGCCTGTGCGTGGGGCACATCGCGCCCGAGGCGGTCGACGCCGGGCCGATCGCGTTCCTGCGCGACGGCGACCCGATCCGCCTGGACGTCGCGCACCGGGTGCTCGACGTGCTGGTCGATCCGGACGAATTCGATTCCCGCCGAGCGGGTTTCACCCCTCCACCGGCGCGCTACAAGACGGGCGTACTGGCCAAGTACGTCAAGCTGGTGAGTTCGGCGGCGATCGGCGCGGTCTGCGGATAGTCCCGATCGCCGCCTGGCTCAACGGGTTTGGCGATTATGCGTGGGCGGCCGCCGCGCGCGTGCGCCTACCGAAGTAGGTGGCGTTGAGGCCCAGCACCGTCAGCAACGCACCTGCGACGACGTTCGACCACAACGTGCCGGCGGTCAGCGCGACGTCCCGCAGGATCCACGGCGAGACGATGGCCCACACGCCGAGCACCGGCATCGTCCAGGTCAGGCCGTGCGCACGGTCGAGCGCCGTTGCGAACCCGTACGCCAGGAACGCCGCCGCGATCCCGACGATCAGGTCGGACGTGGCAAGCGATGCCGTCGCGCCGAAGCCCACCATCCACGGTGACGCGGCCACGTACAGGCCCGTCAGCAGCGCCAGCCCGAAGGTGACGTGCGCACTCATCGACTCGGCGGCGCGGTCGTAGCCCGCCCGCAGAGCCAACAAATCCGGGTGGTGATCGATTGATGAATGGACTGTACTCATTTTGTGACCTTTCTGTTATGCAGCAAGCCTTTTGAGCCGGCTGCACCCATCCATCTGCGATCAAGATTACGCCCGGCCGGTGCGCGCCAGCAATGAAATCCGCGCCGTCCGGAGCCGGCCGCCAAGGGGAAATTGACCGGCCGCGTAGCGTCGTAAGACATGGACATCGCCGACCGCCTGCGCCTTGACGTTCCGG
Organism: Mycobacterium sp. E2497; assembly: GCF_001668695.1. Taxonomy (NCBI): domain Bacteria; kingdom Bacillati; phylum Actinomycetota; class Actinomycetes; order Mycobacteriales; family Mycobacteriaceae; genus Mycobacterium; species Mycobacterium sp. E2497. The sequence continues at coordinate 2,084 of NZ_LZKD01000198.1, read as the reverse complement.
TGGCGCAGGCCGGCATGGGCGGTGGGCTGGCGGGTGCGGCGCTGGCGGCCGCGGTCGCCGAAGCGGGCGGCCTGGGCACCCTGGGCCTGGCCACGCCCCGCCAGCTGCGCGCGGCCATCGACGAGGTCCGCGAGCGGGCCCAGGGCCGCGCGGTCGCGGTGAACCTGTTGATGCCCTTCGTTCACCGCGCGCACGTTGCAGTCTGTGTCGAGACCGGCGTCGACGTGGTCGTGCTGGCGTTCGGCGAAAAGCGGGGGCTCGTCGCGCACCTTCGCGACGCCGGCATCTTCGTGTTCGTGATGGTCGGCACCGCGGCGCAGGCGGGCGCCGCGATCGGTTGGGGCGCTGACGGTTTGATCGCTCAGGGCCGCGAGGCCGGCGGCCACCTCGTCGGGACCATGCCGGCGCTGCAGTTCCTGCCGCGGGCGCTCGCGGCGGCCGGCCGCCGCCCCGTCTTTCTCGCCGGCGGCATCGCCACCGGCGCCGACACCGCGGCCGCCCTGGCCGCGGGCGCGGGTGGGGTCGTCGCGGGTACGCGGTTCCTCATGACGCACGAGGCCAACGCCAACCGGGAATACCAGCGGCGAGTGGCCAACGCGGACAAGACGATCGAGACCAACCTGTTCGGCCTGAGCTGGCCGCTGCGTCATCGCGTCGTGCCCAACGCCGCAACGCTGCGCTGGTGCCGCGACGACGGCTGGGCGAAGGCCTTACCGGCGGCCATCAACTCGGCCAGCCGCCCCCTGACCGCGCTGGGCTACTTCGACGCCGGCGCCTTGATGCGCCTGCAGTCGCCGGCCCGGCCGTTGCTCACGCCGCTCGCGCCGCTCGCCACCATGCCCGATGCATGGGTGGACCGTTCGGCGCTGTACGCCGGTGAAACCGCGCTTCGCATCCGCGAACTCACCTCCGTCGCGCAGGCGGTCGCCGAGCTCAGCCCGCGTTAGCGCACCAGCGCGAGCGCGAACCCGTCCCAGCGCTTGGCGCCGACCGTCTGGATCACCGCCGTGTCCAGCCGTGGGTGCTCACCCATCAGCTGCAACGTCTGGCGCACCGCGTCCGCCTGGGCGTTGCCTTGCGGCTCGAGGATCTGGCCCTCTCGAATTACGTTGTCCGCGACGATGAGTGCGCCGGGACGGGCCAGCCGGACCGCCCAGTCCAGGTACGCGACGTAGTTCTCCTTGTCGGCGTCGATGAACACCAGGTCGAAGGGACCGCCGTCCACCGTCGGCAACGTGTCCAGTGCGGCGCCGACGATCACGTCCACCCGGTCGGCGAGGCCCGCCCGCTCCAAGTTGGCCCGGGCCACCTCGGCGTGCCTGGGCTCGTATTCCAGGGTCACCACCCGGCCCTGCGGGCCGGCGCCGCGCGCCAGCCAGATGGTGCTGTAGCCGCCCAGCGTGCCGATCTCAAGGATGCGGTGCGCCTGGATGGCACCGGCCAGCAGGCTCAGAAACTTGCCCTGCTGGGCCGACACGGCGATCTGCGGCAGGCCGGCCGCGTCGCTGGCCTGTACCGCCGCGCTCAGGGCCGGGTCGTCGCCGACCACGGTGTCGTTGAGGAAGTCGTCGACGTCTTGGGGGGTTGGTTTCTGGGTCATGCCACAACGCTAGCCGCGCGGGAGCCGACGGCGCGATCGGTATCGGAGCGGTCACGGCCATTTACCAGATACCCATGGGGGGTATAAAGTGGGCGGCGTGGCCGATCACAGCCGCAGAAGTCCACGACAAGGAATAGGTGAGCGAAATGGCAAATTACGAAGCAGGCACGGAGCTGACCTGTGGCCACGAGGGCTGCGGGTGTCGCGTTCGTATCGAGGTGCCCTGCCACTGCTCCGGTTCGGGTGAGCCGTACCGCTGCACCTGCGGCGACGAGCTGACGCCGGTCAAGTAGTCCGCGCGCCGGTCGTCCGTTCGGGCCGGATCCTTCGCGCTTCAGCGTCGAGTGTGCGTCCAGGGCGGCGACACGCCGGGGAACCCCACCCTGAGCGCACAGCCAAAGCCCTGCACGCACACTCGACGGCGGTCGCCGATCAGCGTCCGAACGTACGGCCGGCGAGCTCGGCCGTCGCCTCCAGACGCGGG
>NZ_LZKD01000197.1:0-2005 GCF_001668695.1 Mycobacterium sp. E2497 | reverse complement strand
CCCGCGCCGAGATCCTCGAGCCGGTGCCGCTCAATTGAGGCCCGCGCCACTGCCGGTGCGGGACGGCCTGGGCCCGGCGCGGGTGCGGCTGCGCGGGGGACCGGTGATGGCCGAGCTGACCGACCGGTTCGGCGCGCCCGCGCGGTCGAAGGTGCTGGCCGGGGAGGTCGTCGATGCGGGCGGCGCGGTGGTCGACGAGGCCACGGTGCTGCCCGCCGGATCGCACGTATTTCTGTACCGAGAGCTGCCAGATGAGGTTCCGGTGCCGTTCGACATCCCGGTGCTGCATCGCGACGCGGACATCGTCGTGGTCGACAAGCCCCACTTCCTGGCCACCATGCCCCGCGGGCGACACGTGGCGCAGACGGCGCTGGTGCGGCTGCGGCGAGAACTGGGCCTGCCGGAGCTGAGCCCCGCCCATAGGCTCGACCGGTTGACCGCCGGCGTGCTGCTGTTCACGGCGCGCCGCGAGGTACGCGGCGCATACCAGACGCTGTTTTCCCGTGGGCTGGTGCGCAAGACGTACCTGGCGCGCGCCGCCGTGGATCCGGCCGTGGCGTTGCCCCGCGTGGTGCAAAGCCGGATCATCAAGCGGCGCGGCGTTTTACAGGCCGTCTGCGAACCCGGTGCGCCCAACGCGGAGACGTTCGTCGAACTCGTTTCACCGGACGGCCTGTACCGGCTGACCCCGCGCACCGGGCGCACCCACCAGTTGCGCGTGCACATGGCCTCCCTCGGCCTGCCGATCGACGGGGATCCGTTGTACCCCAACATCATCGACGTGCCGCCCGACGACTTCAGCACGCCGCTGCGGCTGTTGGCGCAGCGCATCGAGTTCGACGACCCGGTGACCGGCGCCCGTCGCGAATTCGTCAGCCGCCGAACGCGGCCCTAGTTTCGCCGCCCCTCCGCCGGGTATCAGGGCGGGTGCGCGAGGCAAACTGACGAAACGCCGAGGCGGCCCGGGTCGGCGCATGCGCGTCCCGGATCAGGTCAGTGACTCGCAGACAGCATTGTTGCGGTACCTGATGTACGGCCTCTTGCCGGCCTGGTTCATCCCCGCGTTGCTCGATTGGAATCAGCACGGCCGCAGCAGGATTGAGGTCACCTCGGGGACTCGTGAATCTCTGATCCACCTGCTGATGATGGCCGAGGTCGGCGCGCCGCTCACCCTGGTGCTGTTGTGTGAGGTGAACCCGCTTGTGTTGACGACGATTCTGGCCTCGATCGCCGCGCACGAGGCCACCGCCCTGTGGGACGTCAGCGCCGCCGAGCACAGCGGACGCCGCGTCACCATATGGGGAACAGCACGTGCACAGCTTCCTGGAGTCGATGCCGATCATGGCTGCCTCGGCGCTGGGCTGCCTGCACTGGCGCGAAGTCCGGCAGCTCATGCGGGGCGCTCGCTCGCGTGAAGCCTGGCGGCTGCGCTGGAAGGAGAATTCGCTGCCCGGCGGCTACCTCGCGGCGATCGGCGGCGGCGTCCTCGCCGCGGTCGTCGTCCCGTAGGGGACGAGCTGTACCGCTGCATCACGAAGGCGGACCGAACGCTCGACTGAATTCTTGTCGGGGGCCGATTCCCGCGCAGTTGGCTGCGATGGGGAAGTTGTTCGCCTATCGGCTGTCACGGGCCGCCCATGCATCCAAGGACGCGTCTCTGGTTCGTGGTCGTTCGGTCACACAGAGGTGCCGAAGGTCCCTAGCTGGTGAAGTTTGCGGAGCGGAAGTTAAAGCGCATCGTTCGAAACTCCGACCCGGAGAGGGTGATGAGTAATGAGCCATCGCGCCACGACTAAGAGCAAGACGAAGCTTGTGGGAACGATGCTGTTCGGGACACTGGCGGCCGGGTCACTGGCCGCTGTCGGGCTAGGTTCGGCTCCAACCGCGTACGCCAACGAGTGGGACAACTACTACGCATGTCTGAGAGGTACTGGCCGCTGGAGCGATCTCAGTGACGATCCCTCAGACACACTCAAACAATCCGTGGCGATGCTCGGTGGCGCGG
>NZ_LZKD01000196.1:0-22292 GCF_001668695.1 Mycobacterium sp. E2497 | reverse complement strand
GGCTCCGGACGCCGGGCGGCGGCCCGGGCCGAGGGCGAGGCCAGCAGCATGATCAGCCAGGCGACCGCACCCGCCACCGTGGCCCACAGGAAGCCGACCAGGCGCCAGCCCAGGACGACGGTGGCCGCGGCGACCGTCACCCGCATGACCGCGTCGGTCACCATCAGCGCCCCGTAACCGGTCCACCGATCGGTGCCGGCCAGCATGCCCAGCAGCGTGGCGTGCACGCAGAACCCGGCCAGCCCGACGCTGAGCAGCGCCACCGACAGCCAGCGTTGGTCGACGAACACCCGCGCGCTCCACAGCGGCGAGCTGCCGGCGATCACCACGGCCGCGCCGACGCCTACCAGCATGGCCACTCGCAGCGGGTGGGTCCGCGGCTCGTCCGCGGCCGGCGGGGCCGCCGAGAGGTGGCGGCTCGAGCGGACCTCCCGGGTGGTCTCCTGCAGCAGCCCGAAGGCGGCGCCGGTGGCCAGGCCGAACGCCCCCCAGAACACCCCGAACACCGAGAAGCCGTCCGGAGCCAGGTCCCGGGCGGCCAGGTAGATCACCGCGTAACCGCACAGGGCGGTCAGCGCCGTCGCGGTGGCGACCCGGGTCACGCTGCCGCGCGTGATCGGACCGGTGCCGGTGGGGGCTTGGGTACCGCCGACTTCGGGCATCGCCACAATTTGAAAATAGTAAGTGGCCGTGGACGCAGGTCAGCGGCGGCGACCGGGGTTCGCTATCGTGGGCGGCTGTCGGAAAGGACCTTGGCCGCCTTGCGCATCTTCGGGATCTCGCTGCTGGTCACCGTGGCGGCCCTTGCGGTCGGATACGCCCACGGCGGCCTGCGGGACCTGTTCTTACTGCTGGTGCTGGCCACCCTCGAGGTGTCGCTGTCGTTCGACAACGCCATCATCAACGCGGCGATCCTCAAGCAGATGAGCCCGTTCTGGCGGCAGATGTTTTTGACCGTCGGGATTCTCATCGCCGTGTTCGGCATGCGGCTGCTCTTCCCGTTACTGATCGTGTGGGCCACCGCCGGCCTGGACCCCGTCCGCGCGATGGAGCTGGCGCTGCACGCGCCGCCGCACGGCGCGCTGGAATTCCCCGACGGCTCGCCCAGCTACGAGAAGCTGATCGGCGCCGCGCATCCACAGATCGCGGCGTTCGGCGGGATGTTCCTGTTGATGCTGTTCTTGGACTTCATCGTCTACGACCGAGACATCAAGTGGCTCAAGTGGATCGAGGTCCCGTTCGCCCGCATCGGGCGGCTTGGGCAGGTGTCGGTGGCGGTGGCAGTCGTTGCGCTGGTTCTCGTCGGAACCGGGCTGACGCATTCCGGGGACGAGAGTGAGACGGTGCTGACCGCCGGCCTGCTCGGCCTGGTGACGTACCTGGTCGTCAACGGTCTGAGCCGGGCGTTTCGGCCGCCGGACCTCGAGGCGGTGTCGAACGGCAACGCGGTCGGAAAGGCCGGCCTCAGCCTGTTTCTGTATCTCGAGGTGCTTGATGCCGCCTTCTCGTTCGACGGGGTCACCGGCGCCTTCGCGATCACCTCGGACCCGATCGTCATCGCGCTGGGTCTCGGTGTGGTGGGCTCGATGTTCGTCCGGTCCATCACGATCTTCCTGGTGAAGCAGGAAGCGCTGGATCGCTACGTGTACCTGGAGCACGGCGCGCACTGGGCGATCGGGGTGCTCTCGGTGATCATGCTGCTCTCCGTCAACCCGCGATTCCAGGTCCCCGAGGCTTTCACCGCCTCGGTCGGGGTGGTGTTCATCGGCGCTGCGCTGGGCTGGAGCGTGCTGCGCAATCGGCGACAGGCCGCGGTGCGGCCGGGTTAGGCCTCGATCTGGCCGGCGATGCGCCGTTCGATGCCGGCCCTCGCTGGGGCCGGCAGCGCGATCAGGCCGTTCAGTTCCTTGCTCGCGCGCGCGTAGGCGTTCTGCCGTTCCTCGCGCGTGGCCGCGTCGTCCTGGGCCAGGTGCAGCAAGCTCTGGGCCCGCGCCATCCGCTGCTGCTCGTCCGCCGTGAAGTCGCTGCGACGTCGGCGAATCGCCTCGGCCTCGGCGATCTCGAACGCACTGACGTACTCGTGGACTGCGTCGCGGTATTCCACCAGGGCGTCCCGGTTGCCGACCAGGCCCTCGGGCGGTTCCGGCCGCAGCAGGTCCGCGTGCCGTTTCGCCCGATGGAAGGCGATGGTCAGCGGGGCCCGCATGTCGGTCATCATCGGAAAGTCCAGCAATTTCGCGATGTCGACCTCGTAGTCGAACCATCGGGCGTCGATACGATCATGCGCCGAAACAAGTTTGGCGACTTCTCGGCGATCGGTGTCTTCGTTGGCCCGCGCCCGGCCCGATGCCTCGGCGATGGCGATTTTGGCTTGCTGCTTCAGCCGATACCGTTCCAGCCGGCGTTCGGCCCGACGCTCGTTGGCGGCGGCGACGGCCCGCAGGCCGACGCCGATCGCACCGCCCAGTGGAAAAACCAGCCACCAGAAATTGGCGGCGAAATGCAACACCGGGGTCACACCGCCAGGATGCCACCGACGAGCAGCGCGCGGTTACGCCAAGAGCGTTAGTGCCCGCCGGCCTTGAACCGCTCCACGGAGCGCTGCACCTCGGCTTCGGCGTCGGCGCGGCCGACCCAGTCGGCCGCCTTGACGAACTTGCCCGGCTCCAGGTCCTTGTAGTGCACGAAGAAGTGCTTGATCACGTCCAGTTCGAACTCGGGGACGTCCGCGATGTCCTGGATGTGATCCCAGCGGTGGTCGCCGGCCGGCACGCAGAGGACTTTGTCGTCGCCACCGGCCTCATCGGTCATCCGGAACATGCCCACCGGGCGCGCCTCGACGATGACGCCAGGGAACACCGACTGCGGCAGCAGCACCATCGCGTCCAGCGGGTCGCCGTCTTCGCCGAGGGTGTCCTCGATGAACCCGTAGTCGGTCGGGTAGCCCATCGAGGTGTAGAGGTAGCGGTCCAGACGCACCCGTCCGGTCTCGTGATCGATCTCGTACTTGTTCCGCTGACCCTTCAAGATCTCGATGGTCACGTCGAATTGCACTGTGCGCTCCTTAGATCTGGGCGGGTGGCAAGTGGTCCGTTGCGTCGGGCATCACCCTAGTCGAGGCCTTTTGCGCCGGATTCGGCAGAATGGGTCGGAAACAGTCAGGAGAGCGATGGGTCCCACTCGCTGGCAAAAATCCACCCATGTCTTCGTCGGGTTGGCGGTGCTGGCGTTCGTCGCCGCCGTGGTGGCGGCGGCGACGTTCTTCACCTCGGCTGGGCATGGCGGAAACAACTCGCACGCCCCCATGCCGCCTCCGCACGCGCCGACGGTCAAACCGGGGATGGTGCCGGTCAGCGACACCGCCGAGACGCCCAGCCCCGCCGGGGTGACGGCCGCGCTCGCGGCCATCGCGGCCGATCCCAACCTGGGCAGGCTGGGCGCCCGCGTCACCGACGCCCTGACCGGGAAAGAGCTTTGGCAGGTCGGGGACGACCTGCCGCTGGTGCCGGCGTCGACGAACAAGGTGCTGACCGCCGCCGCGGCCCTGCTGACCCTGGACCACCAGGCGCGGATCAGTACGCGGGTGGTGGCCGGCAGTCAGAACGCCCAGGGGCCCGTCGTGTTGGTCGGTGCCGGCGACCCGGTGCTGTCGGCGGCGCCGCCCGGCGTGGACACCTGGTACCGCGGGTCGGCCCGGCTCGCCGACTTGGTCGAGCAGATCCGCCGCAGCGGCGTGACACCGACGGCGGTGCAGGTGGACACCTCGGCGTTCACCGGACCGACGATGGCGCAGGGCTGGGATGGCGCCGACGTCGACAACGGCGACATCGCACCGATCGAGTCGGTGATGATCGACGCCGGGCGCATCCAGCCGAGCACCGTCAACTCCCGGCGGTCGCGAACCCCGGCGCTCGATGCCGGGCGCGAGTTGGCCAAGGCGCTGGGCCTCGATCCCGGCGCCGTGACGATCGCGACGGCACCGTCGGGAGCTCGGCAGCTGGCCGTCGTGCAGTCGGCGCCGCTGGTGCAGCGGCTGTCCGAGATGATGGACCACTCCGACAACGTGATGGCCGAGTGCATCGCGCGTGAGGTGGCGGCCGCCATCAACCGGCCGCGCAGCTTCGCCGGCGCCGCGGACGCGGTGTCCAACCGGTTGAGCACCGCGCACGTCGACACCGGAGGCATAACGCTGATGGACTCCAGCGGGCTGTCCGTCGACGACCGGCTGACCGCCAAGACGCTCGACGGGGTGCTGCAGGCCGCCGCCGGACCCGACCAGCCCGCGCTGCGCGCGCTGCTGGACCTGCTCCCGATCGCCGCCGGCAGCGGGACGCTGGCCGACCGCTTCACCGACGCGGCGTCCAATCAGGGGCCGGCGGGGTGGTTGCGCGCCAAGACCGGCTCGCTGACGGCCACCAATGCCTTGGCCGGCGTGCTCACCGACCGCAGCGGCAGGGTGCTCACCTTCGCCTTCATCTCCAACGCGGCCGGCCCCAACGGCCGCAACGTGATGGACGCCCTGGCCACCAAGCTCTGGTCCTGTGGTTGCTCATGACGCCCACCTCGGAGCTGACGCTCGGCAGCGCCGTCGACTGGGGCTTCGCGGCCACCGTCGGCCAGCGGTTGGCCCGGCCGGGGCCGCCGGCGAGCGAGTACACCCGGCGGCAGGTGATCGACGAACTCACCAGGTCGGCCGCCGAGGCCGAGCCGCCGGTGCGTGAGGTCACCGGCCTGGTGACCGACGGGGCCGTGCCCGCCGCCCGGATCGTCGACCGCCCGGAGTGGATCGCCGCGGCGGCCGAGTCGATGCGCGTGATGATGAACGGGGCGGAGAAGCCGCGGGGCTTTCTCACGGGCCGGGTCACCGGCGCGCAGACGGGGGCCGTGCTGGCATTCGTGTCGTCGGGCATCCTCGGTCAGTACGACCCGTTCGCGAGGGGCCTAGAGGCCGCGAAAGAGGGAAGCCTGCTACTGGTGTATCCCAACGTCATCGCCGTCGAGCGGCAACTGCGGGTCGAGCCCTCCGACTTCCGGCTCTGGGTCTGCCTGCACGAGGTCACCCACCGGGTGCAGTTCACCGCGAACCCGTGGTTGTCCGAGCACATGTCCCGGGCCCTGGGGTTGTTGACGCGCGACGCCGGGGAAGACGTCGGGCAGGTGGCGAGCCGGCTCGCCGATTACGTCCGCAACCGGGGCAACGGGGCGGCGGACGACGGCCCGTCGGGAATCGTCGGCCTGGTGCGCGCGATCCAGTCCGAGCCGCAGCGCCAGGCCCTCGATCAGCTGCTGGTGCTCGGCACGCTGCTGGAGGGCCACGCCGACCACGTGATGGATGCCGTCGGGCCGATGGTGGTGCCGTCGGTGACCACCATCCGCCGTCGATTCGACGAGCGCCGCAACCGCAAACAACCGCCGCTGCAGCGGCTGGTGCGCGCGCTGCTGGGCCTGGACGCCAAGCTCAGCCAGTACACGCGGGGCAAGGCATTCGTCGACCACGTGGTGGGGCGGGTCGGCATGGAGCGGTTCAACGCGATCTGGACCGGCCCCGAGACGCTGCCCGTGCCCGCCGAGATCGAGGAACCCCAGCGATGGATCGACAGGGTGCTGTAGCGCAGCTGCGCGCGGCCGCTGAGGACTTCCTCAAAACGCACGTCGCGACGGCCGAACAATGGTGCGTGGCGCTGTCCGGCGGCCCGGATTCCCTGGCGTTGACCGCGGTGGCGGCCCAGCTGCGGCCCACCACCGCCGTGATCGTCGACCACGGCCTGCAACCCGACTCCGCCGCCGTCGCGGAAACCGCTCGACAGCAAGCCGAAACCCTGGGATGCGTTGCCGCACAAGTGGTTCGCGTGCACGTGGGCAACGAAGGCGGCCCCGAGGCGGCCGCCCGCGCCGCCCGCTACGCCGCGCTGAGCGCCTACCACGGCGGTCCGGTGCTGCTGGGTCATACGCTCGACGACCAGGCGGAGACGGTGTTGCTGGGGCTGGGCCGCGGCTCGGGCGTGCGGTCGATCGCCGGGATGCGCCCGTACGACTCGCCGTGGGGCCGACCGTTGTTGGGCGTGCGGCGCGTGGTGACCCACGCCGCGTGCCGTGAGCTGGGCCTGACCGCGTGGCAGGATCCGCACAACACCGACCGCCGCTTCACCCGGACCCGGCTGCGCCTGGAGGTGTTGCCGCTGCTGGAGGACGTGCTGGGCGGCGGGGTGGCCCAGGCGCTGGCCCGGACGGCGACGGCGCTGCGCGAGGACACCGAGCTGCTCGACACCCTCGCCGCCCGGGCGCTGCCCGAGGCGAAGGCGGATGCGGGCCTGCGGACCGAGGCTCTGGCCGCGCTGCCCGCCCCGGTGCGGCGCCGGGTGATCCGCGGCTGGCTCCTGGCGGGGGGCGCAATCGGTCTGACGGACAAGCAGATCCGCGGCGTCGACGCGCTTGTGACCGCCTGGCGCGGGCAGGGCGGGGTGGCGGTCGGGTCAGCGCTGCGCGACGAGCGGTTGATCGCGGGGCGGCGCGACGGAGTGTTGACCCTGTGGCGTGAACCGGTTGAGAAGCCCGCCCGATAGGCGCAATACCGGGGTCGCCGTTGGTTATTCGGACGTCGGCGTGGCACTCTGTGGGCGTGGCCCAGATCTCCTCGGCGATCACCCCCGCGCAGCCCGTGGAGCTGTACCCGGGGGACATCAAGTCGGTGCTGCTCACCGCCGAGCAGATTCAGGCGCGAATCGCCGAACTCGGCGAGGAGATCGGCGCGAAATACCGCGACGTCATGGCCGAGACCGGCCAGGATCTGCTGCTGATCACCGTGCTCAAGGGCGCTGTGATCTTTGTCACCGATCTCGCACGGGCGATCCCGGTGCCGACCCAGTTCGAGTTCATGGCCGTCAGCTCGTACGGGTCGTCCACGTCGTCGTCCGGCGTGGTGCGGATCCTCAAAGACCTGGACCGCGACATCCAGGGCCGTGATGTGCTGATCGTCGAGGACGTCGTCGACTCGGGCCTGACCCTGTCGTGGTTGCTGCGGAACCTCACCAGCCGCCATCCGCGTTCGCTGCGCGTGTGCACGTTGCTGCGCAAGCCCGACGCGAAGGGCGCCAACGTCGACATCGCCTACGTGGGCTTCGACATCCCGAACGACTTCGTCGTCGGCTACGGCCTGGACTACGACGAGCGCTACCGCGACCTGTCCTACATCGGCACCCTGGACCCCAGGGTCTACCAGCAGTAGGTCCTCTCTAGCGGCGAGCGCAAGCGCGGCGAAGCCGGGCGCGGCGGGTCGCCGCCATCAGGCTAGTCCAGCTCCCACACCGCGGTCACCGAGAAGCTCACCGTCTGCTGGCCGGGCTCCAGCGGGACCATGCTCGGCATGGCCTTCGGCGGCGCCGGCGCTCTGCCCGGCGTCGGTTCGGTGGCCTCCGAAATCGACAGCACCCTGCCCAGCCGAAGCCCGGACAGCTGGGCGTACTGTTCGGCGCGGCTCTTGGCGTCGTTGAACGCCCGGGCGCGTGCATCCTTCACCAGCTGTGAGTCGTCGGCGATGGAGTAGCTGACCGACTTGATCCGGGTGGCGTCCCCGCCGGTCGCGACGATCAGGGCCAGCATCCGCGACGCGGCGTCGGGCGGGTGGATCTTGACCGTGATGGCGTTGGTGGCGCGGTATCCGGTGATCCTCGCGGTGCCGTTGGGTTCGGGGTTGTTGAACTGCGGCTGCAGCGTGACCTCGGTGGTGCTGATGTCCTTGTGGTCGACGCCGGCACCGACCAACGCGTTGATGACGGCTTGCTGACGGTCGTTGGTCTGGTTCATCGCGGCGGTGACGTCGGGCGCCGTGAACTCGATGCCGACGTCGGCGGTCAGGGTGTCCGGGACGCCTTGGACCTGTCCCGACCCGAAGACGGTGACCTGACGGGGGTTGACCCCGGGCGCGGGCGTCGAAGGCGGGGAATCGCAGGCCGACACCGTCGCGGTCGCCAGGCCGGCGACGGCCAAGGCGATCAATCTGCGGGCAAACCTCGGGGCGTTCGTTGCGACCGGCATGCCTGGCACCCTAGCCGCTCGGGCCGTGCCGATGCGGTGCTCCCGTGCCAACCGCAACCGCTGGCGACCCGACCGGTTCGGCCCGGCAAACCATGCGGACTCGACCAGCAACCACATATAGGTTCATATATGTCGCCAAACATATTTGTTTGCAACGTTTCTCATGTCCGAATCAAATGCTGCAGCATTTCCGGTCAGCTAAGTGAACAGTTATCGACTCGGCGATGAATTGGCGTCCCCGAGGGTGTCGTCGCCGGACGTCACTGCCCTAACGTGTCCTGGCGTCCGACTAGGCGCCCGCAACTGGCGCTGAAAGGCGTTGTCGAGAAGCACTTTTGAGCCCCGCGCGGCACGCTCCCGTCAGAAGGGTGGATCGTCCGGCAACGGCTGCGGGGCCGGTTCGTCGGGAATCCAGTCCGGCGGCAGCTCTTCGGGTTCTTTGGGATCGTTCACCCAGGTGCAGAACGGGCTGGTGCTGGGTGCGCCTTTGAACAGAAAGAGCATGTCGCGCATGTGGTTACGGAATTTTCGCGCGGCGATTTCCTGCTGGCGGGCCTCCTCCAGCGCTCGCCGGGCTTCGTTGATCGGCCGCTGCACGCGGTTGTGCTTGCGTGCCTGAGCAATTCGCGCGCTTCGTTGCTGTGAGCGGGTTCTTCTCGCGGGCAAAGGCGGCGCGCAGGCCGGGCGGCCGGTCCGGGGGAACAGGTCGGCACCGGCGGGCGAGGTGCGATACGTTCGCCCGGCGGGTGAGACCCAGATGACGGTGCCGTCAGCCAGTTGCTTGTCGCGCCATCCACCGAAGGTTTTGAGCCGATGATGTTGTCGGCACAGGCATTTGAGGTTCTCCGCGACCGTCGGCCCGCCGGCCGCAGGGTTCTGGTGGTTGAACGGAATGGTGTGGTCGAGGTCGCAGACGACGGCCGGCCGGCTGCAGCCGCGGAAGCGGCACGTGAGATCGCGGCACCGGACGGCCCGTTCCAGCGCCGCCGATGGCTGATAGCGCAACGCCTCGACCGGACTGGTCACCGGGTCGGCTATGAGTACGGATGCCGCGGCCGCCAAGTCGCGCACCTGCTCGGCGTCGATGACGCCGTAGCCCTCGAGGTAGCCGGGCTCACCGCCACCCGCGTGGACGGTCTGGTCGCTGGCCACCACGTTGATGACCACTTGCGCCGCGGCCCCACGATCCGGGCCCCGCTCACTGGTCCGGTTGGGGCACTCCGGTTCTCCGCAGGCACAGACCAACCCGCGCCCCTCGGCCAGCGCGGCGAGCGCGTCGGCCCGGCGTTGATCCAGTGTCCGAGGGTCCGCCGCGCACACCTGCTTGGCGAGCTGTGAGAGCCGTCGGTCGAAGGCCGTCGCAGCCGTGGCGGCGACCGACCCGTAAATGTCGGCCATCCCATCGTCTTTGGTGCTGATTCCGACGTAGCGGTCGTTCTGGGCGGTCACCCGGCGCTCGCGGGCGGCGTCGGGATCGGCGGCTCGCACGGCGGCGTCGACGGCGTTGATGATCCGCTGCTTGGACCAGCCGTGCCAGCTGCCGATGCGTTCGGCCAGCGATCGGTCGATCTCGGCAATCAGCTTCTCGTCGGTCACCAGATCGGTGCGGCTGATGATCAGGCGCACTGTGCGCCAATCCGTCCGGCCGTCCGCGAGCAGTGCCCCGACCTTGGGCAACCGGGTGTCCAGCGCCTCCGCGTACGACACCACGTAGCTGGCCGCCACGGGGGAGAGGTTCATCGCGGCGGCAACCTCGGCAGCGGCCTGCTCGAACCCGTCGATCGCCGCGTATTCGCGCGGGCGCTCAGGCCGCTCTGCAGCGGCCACCCGGTGCCTCAGCAGCGCCGCGACCGCGGCCAGCCGGCGCGCCACCAGCACTGACTCCTGCCGGTGCGTCGACTCGATCAGCTCCACGAGGGACGCCGGGGGAGGCATTGATTCGAACATGTGTTCGATCATAACCGGTCCCTACGACCAACGAATGCAGCCGGCGGGTGCTCACTCCCGCGAGGCCTCCGGATTCGGCATCACGACCCGCTGACGCGTCGTGGCCCGGAAGGGGTCGAGGGACTGGCCGTCGCCCAAGGCCCCGTGCACGTCTTCCGGGGTGATCAGGCCGAGTTCGACCTGTAGCCAGGTAGCGCTGAGCCCGAACGCGTGCGCGGCGCGTCTGGCCTCCTCGGCGTCCGGGAAGTCGTCGGCGTTGGCGCGCCCGGCGGCGCCGTACCAGCGCCCTTTGGTGACGCCGCAGGCGTCACGTAACTGCTCGACGGTGATGTCGCGGTTCAGCGTCGCCTCAAGCAGGCGCCTCAGCCCCCAGCCGGCGGCATTAGTTCGTGGCATCCGCCCAGCGTAACTCGGTGCCGAAAGACGGGCAAAGTGTCTCCACCAGCGAGTTGTAGGCCAAAAGAAAGAAATACGTACTCAGTACTAGACAGACAGTCATAATTTATGACATAGTGTCCGCAAGCACGACAACTTAAGCCGAATCCAGGCATTCACGAGGAGAGGACACATGTCGTTCCTGACCACAGTCCCGGAACTGCTGCAAGCGGCAGCCGGCCAGCTGCAGGCGATCGGTTCCGCGGTAACCACGGCCAACTCGACTGCCGCCTTCTCGATCACGGGGGTGGTCCCGGCGGCAGCCGACGAAGTCTCGGCAATGACCGCGGCGGCCTTCGCCGGCTACGGCCAGCAGTATCAGGCGATCAGCGCCGAGGCGAGCATGATCCACGAGGAGTTCGTCAAAGCCCTCGGCCTGAGCGCCGATTCGTATTCGGCCACCGAGGCCGCGAACGCGACGCAAGCCGCGGGCGGTCACGTGCCGCCCGCGCACATGGCCCCTGTTGCGCCCGCCCGCCCGGCGCCCGCCGTGCACACTCGGGTCGCACCGGCAGCGCCGAACCGCGTGACCCCAACCGTCCCCGCCCGGCCGGTACCAGGCGCCCCCGTCGGCGCGGGTCCCGGCTCGCTGCCGGCGGCGACGCCCCTCGGTCAGGGTTGGCGCGGGGGCGGCACCTACGGCGGCCACATGACGCCGCAGCACGGCGGCTATGCCAATGCCGACTATGGCCGCCACCAGGCGCCGTACGGGCGCGGCGGCTACGGCGCGCACCCCGCGGCCCGGGTCGAGCACCTTTCGCCCGCGCGGATGACGCCCCCGCAGCGCGTCGAGCACGTGGCAGAGCCCCATCCGGCGCCGCCCGAGCGGGTCGAACGTCCGAACATCGGTGCCGGGCAGCATATTTCGCCTTCGCAGGGAGCACCGACGGCGCCCGTCGAGCACGCCGAGCGTCCGAGCGTGGGGGCCGGCCAGCACGTGTCGCCTTCGCAGCTGGCGCCGACAGCGCCCCTCCACCGGATGCCGCTCGCGGCTGCCCCGCACCCGCCGGGCGAGCACGTCGTGCACGCGAACCGGGCCTTCAGCGCTGTTGCCGGCCCCAAGCCCTTGCCGGCACTGGCATAGCGATCCACGCAAAAGGAAAGGAACACTCATGGATTTCGGTGCGATGCCCCCGGAGGTCAATTCCGGGCTGATGTACGCGGGGCCCGGGCCGGCGTCGATGCTGGCGGCGGCGATGGCCTGGGAGGGCCTGGCCGCGGAGCTGCGTTCAGCTGCGACGAGCTACGGGACGGTGATCGTCGACCTCACCGAGCTGGGCTGGCAGGGCCCCTCTTCGGTGGCGATGGCCACCGCGGCGGCTCCCTACGTGGCCTGGATGCATGCCACGGCCGCGCAGGCCGAGCAGGCGGGGATGCAGGCGACGGCGGCCGCCGTCGCACATGAGGCTGCGTTCGCGGCGACCGTGCCGCCGCCGCTGATCGCCGCCAACCGCTCCACGCTGATGATGCTGGTCGCGACCAACTTCCTCGGTCAAAACTCCGCGGCGATCGCGGCCACCGAGGCGCAGTACGGCGAGATGTGGGCCCAGGACGCGATGGCCATGTACGCCTACGCCGGCTCGTCGGCGGCGGCCGCCATGCTCGAACCGATGGCGGTCGCACCGCCCACCACCACCGCGGGCGGCATGCAGGGAATGGCCACTCAAGCCACCATGGGCCTGCCATCGACGCTCAATTCGTCAGCGTCATCGCTGGCGAGCAGCTTCCCCTCTGCCATCGGCAGCTTCGCCGACCTGCTCGGCACGCCCTTCGGTCAGGGGTCCGGCGCGGCCACATCGGGCGTGGGCGGGGCGACCCCGTCCGGCGCGGGCCTCGCGACCGCCATGCGCGCATCCGGGGCCTTCTCCCCGGTGGCGATGCCCGGCATGCAACGCTTCATCCCCGCTCAGCCGCTGATGCCCGCGCCCGAGCGACTGGCACCCGTGCGACTGATGCCGTCGGCGGTGATGGGCCAGGCCACCCCGGTCGGAGGCTTGTCGGTTCCTCCTAGCTGGACCGCGGCGACCCCCGGGACTGCCGCCCCGGCCGGCGCACCACTGGCGGGAGCCGGCGCCGCGGCTCGAATGCTGAGGTCCCCGAGTAGCTCCGCGGCCCAGGTGGGCGGCATGGAGATGCGCGGGTTCGGCGGCACCATGCCGGCACCCGCAAGCGTATTGCCGCGCGTGGTCGGATGACGGAAGGAGAGGCACTTTCGACGACGTACCGATGACCAAAGTTCGATCACAACAACCACTTTCGAAGGAGAACCCCAATGACAACACGTTTCATGACCGATCCGCACGAGATGCGGGCGATGGCGGGCCGCTTCGAGGTCCACGCGCAAACGGTGGAGGACGAGGCCCGCAAGATGTGGGCGTCGTCGCAGGACATCGCCGGCGCGGGCTGGAGCGGCCAGGCGCAGGCCACCTCGTACGACACCATGGGCCAGATGAATCAGGCCTTCCGCAACATCGTCAACATGCTGCACGGCGTGCGCGACGGCCTGATCCGCGACGCCAACAACTACGAGCAGCAAGAGCAGGCTTCACAGCAGATCCTGGGCGACTGACCCAACACATCAACCTTCTACCAACAGGAGACGATCAACCATGACGATCAACTATCAATTCGGCGATGTCGACGCCCACGGTGCCCTGATCCGCGCCCAGGCCGCGTCTCTGGAGGCCGAGCACCAGGCCATCGTCCGCGATGTGCTTGCCGCCGGCGACTTTTGGGGCGGTGCGGGCTCGGCGGCGTGCCAGGAGTTCGTCATCCAGCTGGGTCGCAACTTCCAGGTGATCTACGACCAGGCCAACGCCCACGGCCAGAAGGTGCAGACCGCCGGCAGCAACATGGCCAGCACCGACAGCGCCGTCGGATCCAGCTGGGCCTAGCAGCGGGTCGCCACCATGGGTCTCGTGAACCTAAGGGGTGACCAGAACCTTGCAGTGCCGCTCGGGGTCGGCGAGTTCGTCGAAGGCCTCGCCGACCCCGTCCAGGCCGACCTCTCCGGTGATCAGTGGACTCACGTCGATATCGCCCTCGGCCAGCGCACGCAGCGAGTCGGTGAATTCCTCCGGGGTGTAGGCAAGGACGAACTGGACGTTGATCTCTTTGGCGATGGCGAAGAACGGATGCACGGTATCGGGCTGCATGCAAACGCCGGCGACCACCAGGCGAGTGCCCGGCCGGGCCCGGAGCAGCACGTCGTCGATGATCCCAGGCACTCCGACCGCCTCGAATACGACGGCCGGTTTGACGGAGTCGAACGGGGAACCCTGTGCGGCATCGAGCGTCCGATGTGCACCCATGGCGCTGGCGAGTTCCCGTCGCTTCGGCGAGAAGTCCGACGCCACAATGTTTTCCACCCCCCGGGCCCGCAGCGCAGCGATGATCGCGATGCCGATCGGACCGCAGCCGATGACCAGGGCTGTCTCCCCCGGGGTGACGTTGGACTTGTTGACGGCGTGCAGCCCCACCGCCATGGGCTCGGTCAGGGCCGCATGTTTGAAGTCCAGGCCGTTCGGGACGGGCAGCAGCAACGCGGCCGAGAGGAGCATGCGTTCGGCGTAGCCACCGATGGTGCTGTTGCTGTAGACGATCGGTTCGACGCCCTTGGCGGACAACAGCACCGGAAGCGAGGTGACCAGCGTGCCCGGAGGGTGGGTTTCGGTGCCGGGGCCGGCCTCGAGCACCTCGGCGCTGAACTCGTGGCCCATGAAGACGTCGTGATCCAAGTCGACATGCATGCCACCCGCCCCGCCGGCCACCCGCTCGCTCATCTCGAGCACGTGTGCGCCGTGAGCGGCGAAATGCAGGTCGGAGCCACATATCCCGCAGGCCCGCACGCCGACGAGCACCTGCCCGGCCTCGGGTACGGGGTCGGGCACATCGTCCCGATGGACCATCCGGCCGTCGCGCAATACCGCGGCGCGCATCAGTTCCTCACGCCCTTCTGTTCTTCGACATGCTCGGTGATGGCTTTCACCACGGCCTCACCGGCTCGGCCGATCAACTGGTCGCGGTTGCCCTTGGCCCAGTCGTGCGACGAGCGCGACGCCGCGAGCTGTCCCTTGAAATGGGGGATCACCTTGCGCGCCATCAGGTCGTAGCAGTGATACGTCGCCTCGGGGGAGGCCCAGTCGTGGCCCAGCATCAGCAGCGTGCCGAAACCGCCTGAGCGGTCGAGCAGGTCTTCGATGTGGGCGATCGCGTCGTCGGGGGTTCCTATGCAGCAATTGCCCTTGGCCGCGTAGTCTTCGACGAACTCGTGCGGCGTCTGGGCACCCTCGACGGTGTTGGCCAAGGGGACGAACCCGGCGGCGCCGAAGTAGTTGGCGAAATCCTGCAGCCCGTAGGTGCAGTCGTCGATGGCCCGCTCGCGGCTGTCCGCGATGTGCATGATGCTCAGCACACGCCAGTCGGCCCGATCCGGCTCGTCCCGGCCGGCTTTGGCGGCCTGCTCGCGCACCACGTCCCAGGTGGTCTCCAGCGCGGCGTAGCCGCCGGGCACCGACATCGACAACGACAGCAACGACGTGCCCAGCGCGCCCGCCAGCCGCGGCCCGGACGGGGAAATCATTGCCGCCGTCGATATTTCGGGATAGGGCCAGGTGTACGGCCGGATGTGCAGTTGCGCCTCGCGCAGCGTGAACCAGTCGGTGTGGCGGTCTATTCGCTCGGTCGGCCCGGCGCGGAACAGCGCGAGGATCGCCTCCAACGACTCCTGCATCATGTGCCGCTGGTCGACCGGGTCGATGCCCATCATGTAGGCATCCGACGGCAACGCGCCGGGGCCGGTGCCGAACATCACCCGGCCGCGGGTGAGATGGTCGAGCAGCACCCAGCGATCGGCCACCATCAGCGGATGGTGGTAGGGCAGCGAAACCACGCCGGTACCCAGCCGGATGTGTTTCGTCCGCTCGGCCGCGGCGGCGATGAAGACCTCCGGGCAGGCGATCAGTTCGTAGCCACCGGAGTGGTGTTCGCCGAACCACGCTTCGTCGAAGCCGAGCCGATCCAGCGCGACCACTCGCTCCATGTCGTATTCCAAAGCCACGGTGGGCGATTGGCCGATCGGGTGAAACGGTGTGATGAAGACACCGAAGCGAAGTGGCGCGCTCATCGCAGCTCCAATCCATTGAGGAAGTCCAATAGGGCCGCGTTCACCTCGTCGGGCCGTTCCTGCTGCAACCAGTGCCCCGCGTCGTCGATCATCACCTGGCGGTAGGGGCCGGTGATCAACTGCGCCGCGCGGTCGGCGCGGGTGAACGTCAACACCGGGTCGGCGGTCCCCCCGATAAAGAGCGCCGGCACAGTGATTTTCGCGTCGGCCAACTCGGGGGTGGTCTCCCAGTTGCGGTCGAAGTTGCGATACCAGTTCAGGCCGCCGGTGAAGCCGGTGCGGGAGAACTCGGCGATGTAGTGGTCGAGTTCCTCCTGGCTCAGCCAGTCCGGCAGCCCGTCGGGTTCCGGAAGGCGGTCGATGAACCCCTCGGCACCGGGGGCCACCATCCGCAGGCCCGCGGCCTTGTCGTCGGGCGTCCGCAGCCCACCCAGCATCCGCCGCATCGTCCGGGCGGGGTCGGCGTTGAGTTCCGCGTCGGCGACGCCGGGTTCCTGGAAGTACAGGATGTAGAAGAAGTTCTCGCCGAATGCCTTGCGCCACGCCCTCGTCGGCGCGACCTTCGATCGGGGCACCGCGGGGACGCTCAGCGCGGCGACGGCCGCGACGCGATCCGGGTGCAGCAGCGGGGCGTTCCACACCACGGCGGCGCCCCAGTCGTGTCCGATCCAAACGGCACGTTCGGCGCCGGCGTCGTCGAGCAGGCCGACCAGGTCGCCGGTCAGCTGGTGGATGTCGTATGCGTCGATCGCGCCCGGTCGCGAGGAACCGCCGTAGCCGCGCTGGTCGGGCGCCAGCACGTGGTAACCCGCCTCGGCGAGGACCGGTATCTGGTGGCGCCACGAATAGGCGAGTTCGGGAAAGCCGTGGGCCAAAATCACGACGGGTGCGCCGCGCTCTCCCGCCTCGGTCACGCGCAGTTGGACACCGTTGGTCTCTACTAACCGTTCGGTTGATGTAAGCACCCTGACACCAAAGCACAACCCGTCCGGGGCTGAGAAGTATTCGCGCTGATTGCGAATAGCATTCCAACGGCTTTGGTCGCCTGGTAGATATCGCCGTGAAGCCCTCGCATTTACGCGAAAGCAGGTGGACTCGAATGAAGCGGCTTGACCACGTCGTCCTGTGGACGAGGAGTCCGCGCGCCTCGATGGATTTCTATACGCGGGTGGTCGGTTTGGAGCCGGTCCGGTTTGCCGAGTACGAGGCCGGCGATGCGCCGTTCCCGAGCGTGCGGGTGTGTGAGGACTCGATCATCGACTTGTTGCCGGTGGCCGACGCCGCCGCCACCGAGTCTCTGACCCGGACGGCAGGCAGCGCCGGGCACCCGGTCAACCATGTCTGCCTCGCCCTGTCCAAACCGGAGTACGACGCGCTCGACCAGCGCCTGCAGGCGGAGGGGGTGGACACCGGCGCGAGGTTGAGTCCTACCTTCGGGGCGCGCGGCTGGGCCCCGCAGGGTTACTACTTCGCCGATCCGGACGGCAACGTCGTCGAGGCCCGCTATTACGACTGACGGATATCGCCGGGATGAGGGCCCGGCTCAAGGGCCCGGCGGGAACCCCCGGTCGTTGTACGCACAGATGGTGGCGACCCGGCCCCCGCAAGTGGGCACGACCCGCTGCGCCCCGGCTCTGCCGGAGCTGGCGATCGCCACGAGCGGTAACCTGGACTTTTCGAGCTGCGTGTATATCGGGGAAGGACCTGGCCACCAAGGCCGATGATTGATGAACCGGAAAAACCTTATTCGCACCGTCACGGCGATTGCAGTCGTGGTGCTGCTCGGTTGGTCGTTCTTCTACTTCAGCGACGACACCCGCGGCTATAAGCCCGTCGACACGTCGGTGGCGGTGGCGCAGATCAACGGTGACAACGTCAAGAACGCGCAGATCG
Source organism: Mycobacterium sp. E2497 (assembly GCF_001668695.1). Lineage (NCBI taxonomy): Bacteria > Bacillati > Actinomycetota > Actinomycetes > Mycobacteriales > Mycobacteriaceae > Mycobacterium > Mycobacterium sp. E2497. The sequence goes on along the minus strand of NZ_LZKD01000196.1, from coordinate 4,858 downwards.
ACGATCGCGAGCAGCAGCTGCGGTTGACCCTGAAAAAGGGCAACAACGACACCGACAATTCCGACAAGGTGATCACCAAGTACCCCAGCGGGTACGCCGTCGACCTGTTCAACGCTCTGAGCGCTAAGAACGCCAAGGTCAGCACGGTCGTCAACCAGGGCAGCATCCTCGGCGAGCTGCTGGTCTACGTGCTGCCGCTGCTGTTGCTGGTGGGCCTGTTCGTGATGTTCTCCCGCATGCAGGGCGGCGCCCGAATGGGCTTCGGGTTCGGCAAATCACGGGCCAAGCTGCTCAACAAGGACATGCCGAAGACCACGTTCGCCGACGTTGCCGGCGAAGACGAGGCCGTCGAAGAGCTCTACGAGATCAAGGACTTCCTGCAGAACCCCGGCCGCTACCAGGCGCTGGGCGCCAAGATCCCCAAGGGGGTGCTGCTCTACGGCCCGCCCGGGACCGGCAAGACGCTGCTGGCCCGCGCGGTGGCGGGGGAAGCCGGGGTGCCGTTCTTCACCATCTCCGGCTCCGACTTCGTCGAGATGTTCGTCGGCGTCGGCGCGTCGCGGGTGCGCGACCTGTTCGAGCAGGCCAAACAGAACAACCCCTGCATCATCTTCGTCGACGAGATTGACGCCGTGGGCCGCCAGCGCGGCGCGGGCCTCGGCGGCGGCCACGACGAGCGCGAGCAGACGCTGAACCAGCTGCTGGTCGAGATGGACGGGTTCGACCCCCGCGCCGGCGTCATCCTCATCGCCGCCACCAACCGGCCCGACATCCTCGACCCCGCGCTGTTGCGCCCCGGCCGCTTCGACCGGCAGATCCCGGTGTCCAACCCCGACCTGGCGGGCCGCCGCGCGGTGCTGGCCGTGCATTCGAAGGGCAAGCCGATCGCCCCCGACGCCGACCTCGACGGTTTGGCCAAGCGGACCGTCGGCATGACCGGCGCCGACCTGGCCAACGTCGTCAACGAGGCCGCCCTGCTGACCGCCCGGGAGAACGGCACCGTCATCACCACTGCCGCGCTCGAAGAGGCGGTGGACCGGGTGATCGGCGGGCCGCGCCGCAAGGGCCGGATCATCAGCGAGCAGGAAAAGAAGATCACCGCCTACCACGAGGGCGGCCACACCCTGGCCGCCTGGGCGATGCCGGACATCGAGCCGATCTACAAGGTCACGATCCTGGCGCGGGGACGCACCGGCGGGCACGCCGTGGCGGTGCCCGAGGAAGACAAGGGCCTGCGGACCCGCTCGGAGATGATCGCGCAGCTGGTGTTCGCCATGGGCGGACGCGCCGCCGAGGAACTGGTGTTCCGCGAGCCGACCACCGGCGCGGTGTCCGACATCGAGCAGGCCACCAAGGTGGCCCGCGCGATGGTGACCGAATTCGGGATGAGCTCCAAACTGGGCGCGGTCAAGTACGGCACCGAACACGGCGACCCGTTCCTGGGCCGCACTATGGGGACGCAGGCCGACTACTCCCACGAGGTGGCCCGCGACATCGACGACGAGATCCGCAAGTTGATCGAGGCGGCCCACACCGAGGCATGGGAGATCCTCACCGAATACCGCGATGTCCTCGACACGTTGGCAGGTCAGCTGCTCGAGAAGGAGACCTTGCACCGCGCCGAGCTGGAGGGCATTTTCGCCGGCGTCGAAAAGCGGCCCAGGCTCACCATGTTCGACGACTTCGGTGGCCGCATCCCGTCGGACAAGCCGCCGATCAAGACGCCCGGCGAGCTGGCCATCGAGCGTGGCGAGCCTTGGCCACCGCCGGTTCCCGAGCCGGCGTTCAAGGCCGCCATCGCGCGTGCCAGCCAGGCCGCCGCGGCCGCGGCGGGACCCGATCCCGACCGAAAGAACAACGGCGGCAACGGTTCTCAGGCATCTCAAGGTGCCGGGCACCGCCCCGGCGTGCCGCACGGGCCCACCCAACCGGACTACGGCGCGCCGGCAGGCTGGCACGCGCCGGGATGGCCGCCGCCGGACCAGCAGCCGAACTACTGGTATCCGCCGCCACAGGCCCCGCAGCAGCCCTACTGGCCGCAGCCCGCGGGGCACTACCCGGCTCATCCGGGCCAGCAGGGTCAGGCGCAGCCCCCCTACCCGCCGTATCCGCCCTACCCGCCGCCGGGTCTGCCCGACCCGGACGGCGGCAAGTCTCCTGAGCAGGACGACGTGAGCCGGTCCAATCCGCCGGCCCACGGCTGACGAACGGAGGATTCGATGGCCTTGACGGGTTTCGGTCCGGAAACCGCCACTGAACCGACACGGGTGTTCGATCAGGCGCGCGCCGAGGCCGCGGTGCGGGAGTTGCTGTTCGCCGTCGGCGAGGACCCGGACCGGCACGGGCTGCGGGAGACGCCGGCCCGCGTGGCGCGCGCCTACCAGGAGATGTTCGCCGGGCTCTACACCGACCCCGACAGCGTCCTGAACACGATGTTCGACGAGGAACACGACGAACTGGTGCTGGTCAAGGAGATCCCGCTGTACTCCACCTGCGAACACCACCTGGTGTCGTTTCACGGTGTGGCGCATGTCGGCTACATCCCCGGCGCCGACGGACGGGTCACTGGTTTGTCCAAGATCGCGCGACTGGTCGACCTCTATGCCAAGCGGCCACAGGTGCAGGAACGGCTCACCAGCCAGATCGCCGACGCCCTGATGAAGAAGCTCAATCCGCGCGGGGTGATCGTCGTGATCGAGGCCGAGCACCTGTGCATGGCCATGCGCGGCGTCCGTAAGCCCGGCGCGGTCACCACCACCTCTGCGGTACGCGGGCTGTTCAAGACCAACGCCGCTTCTCGAGCCGAAGCGCTCGACCTCATCCTGCGTAAGTGAGTCGCGCCTGTGCAGGTTATGGGAGTTCTGAACGTCACTGACGACTCGTTCTCCGATGGCGGCCGCTATCTCGATACCGGTAACGCGGTGGCGCACGGGCTGGCGCTCGCCGCGGACGGCGCGGACATAGTCGACGTCGGCGGCGAGTCGACCCGGCCCGGTGCCACGCGCATCGATTCCCGCGTCGAGACTTCCCGGGTGATTCCCGTCGTCAAAGAGCTTGTGGCGGAAGGGATCACGGTAAGCATCGACACCATGCACGCCGAGGTCGCGCAAGCGGCGTTGCAGAACGGCGCGCGGATCGTCAACGACGTGTCGGGCGGGCGGGCCGATCCCGCGATGGCGCCGCTGCTCGCCGACGCCGGCGTGCCCTGGGTGCTGATGCATTGGCGCTCGGTGTCGGCCGACCGCCCGCACGCGGCCCCGCACTACGACGACGTGGTGGCCGAAGTGCGCGCCGAGCTGTTGGCCAGCGTGGACGCCGCCGTCGCGGCTGGCGTCGACCCCGCCAAGCTGGTGATCGACCCGGGTCTCGGGTTCGCCAAGACGGGGCAACACAATTGGGCGTTGCTGCGCGCGCTGCCGCAATTCGTCGCCACCGGAATCCCGGTGCTCCTGGGCGCGTCGCGCAAACGGTTCCTCGGTACGTTGTTGGCCGGGCCGGATGGCTCGCCGCGTCCGCCCGACGGCCGCGAGACGGCGACGGCGGTGATCTCCGCGCTGGCGGCGCTGCACGGGGCATGGGGTGTCCGCGTGCACGACGTGCGGGCGACGGCCGACGCCCTCAAGGTGGTGGAGGCGTGGGCGCAAACCGAAACGCAGCAGACCGAGCTGGCTGGAGACGATGGCTGATCGAATCGAATTGCGGGGGTTGACGATTCGTGGGCGACACGGAGTTTTCGAACACGAGCGCGCCGACGGGCAGGACTTCGTCGTGGATATGACGGTGTGGATCGACCTTGCCGGGGCCGCTGAAAGCGACGAACTGGCCGACACCTACGACTACGGCGCCTTGGCCCAGCTCGCGGCCGACATCGTGGCCGGGCCGCCGCGCAACCTGATCGAAGCGGTGGGCGGCGAGATCGCCGACCGGGTGATGCAAGACGAGCGGGTCCACGCGGTAGAGGTGGTGGTGCACAAGCCGCGGGCACCCATTCCGCAGCAGTTCGCCGACGTCGCGGTGGTGGTGCGGCGGTCGCGCCGCGGCGGCCGCGGTTCGGTGGTCCCGGCGGAGCGGCGCATATGACATGGGTGGTGCTGTCCGTCGGATCCAACCTGGGGGACCGCCTCGCGCGGTTGCAGTCGGTCGTCGACGGGCTGGGCGAGAAGGTGCTTGCGGTGTCCCCGGTGTACGAGACCGACCCGTGGGGCCGGGTCGATCAGGCGCCGTTTCTCAACGCGGTGCTGATCGCCAACGACCCGGCGTGCGACGCGCAGGGCTGGCTGCGCCGGGCCCAGGAGTTCGAGCGCGCGGCCGGGCGGGTCCGCGGTGAGCGCTGGGGCCCGCGCACCCTCGACGTCGACCTGATCGCCTGCTACGACGAGGCGGAGGTGACCTCCCGCGAGAACAATCTGACGCTGCCGCACCCGCTGGCCCACCTGCGGGCTTTCGTCATGATCCCGTGGCTGGCCATCGACCCCGACGCCCAGCTGACCGTCGCCGAGGGTCCGCGGCCCGTCGCGAGCCTGCTGGCCGAGCTGGACCCGGCCGACCGGGAAAGCGTCCGGCTGACCAGCCTCACACTCGACCGGGCGGGCAGGCCGCCGGCCGACCCGGAACCGGAAACCTGATGGGACCGACCAGAAAACGTGACCTGACGGCCGCGGTGGTCGGCGCTGCGGTGGTGGGTTATCTGCTGGTGAACGCCCTCTACCGGTGGTTCCCACCGATCACGGTGTGGACGGGCCTGTCGTTGCTCGCGGTGGCCGTCGCCGAGGCGCTGTGGGCGCGCCACGGCCAGCGGGTGCAGCCAGCCGGGGCCGACGCCGATCTCGCCGTCGTTGATCTTGGCCCGCACGTGGCG
>NZ_LZKD01000195.1:0-854 GCF_001668695.1 Mycobacterium sp. E2497 | reverse complement strand
GGCAGGAGTCGTGAAAAGCTCTATCCCGGTATCTTCGCCGACATCTTGTCCAGGATCGTCGCTGCGGCCGGAGCGCCGTTGCCCCATTGGCACACCTGCGCGTAGATCACCACATTGTTCTTTGCCCGCGCCTCGCTGGCGCAGACCCAGCCGGTGATCTGCCCGTCCTCCAGTTCCGTTCCCGTCCACCGCACTCCCGTATCGGTCGCGTCGGTCTTCTGGAATCTCCATCGATATTTGCCGCTCAGGTGGATGACGGCATTGCTGCACGCATCGAGACGCTTGGCAAAAGCGTTGCCAAGCAACACCGTCGCTGCTTTGGAATCGACAACCGTCGCAACGGCTTGACGGACCGCATGCTCGTACGTGTCCTTGTCCTCTTTGTAGAGATTGCTCCGCCACGCGGTGTAAGCCACGCCAACCGTGTTGGTGTCCAGCCCGAACAGCGCCGCACAGTCGGGGTTGCCCTCGTCGATGACAGGGGGTGATGGAGGCCTGGTCCAACCGGGCGGGGGCGTGCCCGTCCAGTTGAGTTTCGAGCCGACGATGTCGCCGACCACTTCCGGCGGCACGAGCAGCTCGTCGATGCGATTGAGCGCCAGCGTCGGCCCGACTGTGGGTGTCGGCGAGGGTGCCACCGAAGTGGCGCTGTGGCCGCCGCCCTGCCCGCCGCCGCACCCAACCGCCAACGCGACCACTACAGCCCCGAGCGCCGAAACAATGAAACGAATCCTCATTTCGTCTCCTTGCCAAAAGGGCGAGATCCGTATCTGTTGGTCGAAGAATAGGAGCAGTGCGAGAAACGCGGATCGATTTCCCCAACTTGCTTGCTGCTTGGCGTCGGTCTCAAGTCG
>NZ_LZKD01000194.1:0-574 GCF_001668695.1 Mycobacterium sp. E2497 | reverse complement strand
CGTCGAGGTGGCTGGAGGCGAAGGCGACGCCTTTGTCGATCATGGCGCCGTCGTCGGCGTAGGTGTTGTGGGCGGCGAAGTTCATGCCGTCGGAGCAGACCGGGTCTTCGGTGGCGCAGACCTTGATGGTCTTGTCCTGGTAGGCCGGGCCGATCACGACGGGCGGCTCGTTGAGGAAGTTCATGGCGCGCACGTTGGGCATGCCGAACAGCACGACCGAGGAGACGTGTTGGGCGACCGTGGGGTCCAGGGGCTTGGGCACGGTGTTGGGGTCGACGCCGTCGGGTACCGAGGGGGAGGTGACGAAGCCCATTACGGCCGCGCCCTGGGAGTAGCCGCCGAGCACCATTTTGGTGTTGGGGCAGTCGTGGGCCATCGAATTGACATGGTTCGCGGCGTCTCTGATGCCGTCGACGCCGGTGTCCCATTGGTCGCTGGCGGGGTAGTTGACCGGGTAGACGTCGAAGGATTTGCTTCCCATGCGCGAGTGCAGGGCGTCGACGAAGGCTTGTCCGGTGGGGCCGACGCCGGGGGCTTCGCCGGTGCCGCGGGCGAAGACCACCTGTACGTCGGG
>NZ_LZKD01000193.1:0-37829 GCF_001668695.1 Mycobacterium sp. E2497 | reverse complement strand
CATGTTCAGGGCGGTCACGATTCCGTTGGCAACGGCGTCGCACGAGGTGATACCCCCGAACACGTTCACGAACACGCTCTTGACCTGCTTGTCGTTCAGGATGACGTCCAGCCCCGCGGCCATGACCTCGGCCGACGCGCCGCCGCCGATGTCCAGGAAGTTGGCCGGCTTGACGCCGCCGTGCTTCTCCCCGGCATACGCGACGACGTCGAGCGTGGACATCACCAGGCCCGCACCGTTACCGATGATGCCTACTGCGCCATCCAGCTTGACGTAGTTGAGGTCGTGCTCTTTGGCCTTGAGTTCCAGCGGGTCGGTGGACGCGCGGTCCTCGAACTCGGCGTGCTCCGGGTGGCGGAAGTCGGCGTTGGCGTCCAGCGTGATCTTGCCGTCCAGCGCCAGGATTTGGTCCTTGGGGTCGCGCACCAATGGGTTGACCTCGACCAGGGTGGCGTCCTCGGCGACGAACAGCTCCCACAGCTTGTTGATGGTCACCGCCGCGGCGTCGAGCACCTCGGCGGGCAGGTGGCCTTGCTCGGCGATCGAGCGCGCGGTCGCCAGGTCGACACCGGTGACGGCATTCACCGGAACCTTGGCCAGCCGCTCGGGCTTGGTGGCCGCCACCTCTTCGATTTCCATCCCGCCCTCAACCGAGCACATGGCCAGGTAGGTGCGGTTGGCGCGGTCCAGCAGGAAGGAGATGTAGTACTCCTCGGAGATGTCGCTGGCCTCGGCGACCAGCAGCTTCTTGACGATGTGGCCCTTGATGTCGAGGCCGAGAATGTTCTTGGCGTGTTCGTAGGCGTCTTCCGGTGTCGCCGCGTACTTGACCCCACCCGCCTTGCCGCGGCCGCCGACCTTCACCTGCGCCTTGACCATGACCGGGCGACCGATTTCGGCGGCGATTTCCCGAGCGCCCTCGGCGGTGTCGGTCACCCGCCCCGGCGTAGTCGGTACGTTGTGCTTGGCGAACAATTCTTTTGCTTGATACTCGAAAAGGTCCATGGACTCTCTGTCTTCGCTCGACTCAACTGCTAGGCCTCTTGATGGGCGGTGCCGCGTTCGGCAACTCGCACGGACGAACTGTATCCACTGGCCAACCCGCCCTTACGGGCGCGTCCGGCGATGTGGCACAGCTCACGACACCCCCGCCCACCGGCGTCGTGACCCAAATCACAATTTCGGCCGGATTGCGCGACGAGGTTGCCAGTGCCGCGAGTTAGCGGATACCTTCCTAGGGTCCAGATAACGTTATGGTCACGATACGAGGACATTTCAGCTTGTCCCAGCACCGTTTAGCTCCTTCAACTGCCGAAACGGCAGGCGTGGTGAGGGTTGGCCGCGCGGCGGGCGGCCGGGGAACCGAGCCCCATCGCAACGAAGTCACCGAAATCCTCCCGCTGGATGGCTTCGACTTCGATGACCTGGATTGGCGCGACGACGCCCGCGATCTCGGCGACCTCGACTACAGCAACGACTCCACGTTCGACAACGCCGCGCAGGTGCTGCTGGCTCCAGAACTCGACGACCTGAACGAGGCCGACGATCCGGCCCCGCTGTGGCTGGCCGCACCGGTGACCGAGGTGCTCCCGCGGGTGGTCGTCGGGCCCGAGCGGCCTTCGGCTCGCCCGCATGCCACCGATGTCGTCGGCGCGGCGCGGCGCGGCGGGCAGCATCGCAAGCAACCGACCAGCGCGGCCAGGGGCCGCCTGATGATCTCGGCGATGGCCGCCGGCGCGGCCGCCGCGGCGGCCCACACCGCCACCAGCCACGCCGACACCCCCAGGACCGAGGCCGTGCTGACCGCGAACGCGTCGGCGCTCACCGGCGGGTCGGGCAGCAACACGATCCGCGGCGCGCAGGTGGTCGCGCTCGAGCCGGCGGCGACCGCCGCCGTGCACAACCAGGAGCTCGCCAAGGGCGTCGCGTTCGCCAACGATCGCGCCCAGCGTGAGGCGCGGCTGCAGCAACCGCTCTATGTGATGCCGACAAAGGGCATCTTCACGTCCAACTTCGGCTACCGCTGGGGCGTGCTGCACGCCGGCATCGACCTGGCCAACTCGATCGGGACACCGATCTACGCGGTGTCCGACGGCGTCGTCATCGACGCGGGGCCCGCCGCCGGCTACGGGGCGCTGGTCAAGCTCCGCCACGCCGACGGCACCGTGACTCTCTACGGCCATGTCAACACGACGCTGGTCAGCGTCGGGCAGCGCGTGATGGCCGGCGACCAGATCGCCACCATGGGCAACCGGGGCAACTCCACCGGCCCTCACCTGCACTTCGAGGTGCTTCAGGGTGGCACCGAACGCATCGACCCCGTCCCGTGGCTGGCTAAGCGGGGTCTTATGGTCGGTAACTACGCTGGTTGAGGTGACCGCGCCGAATCAACCACCTCCCGGTCCGCAACCGCCCGAGTCCGCCTCGCCGTCGGACTCCAAGACACGCATCATCCGCCGGGCACCCACCGGCCCCGTCCCCGTGGCGCCGGAATCCCCAACGACCCACATCCCGTCCCAGCCGCCGCCCTATCCGGCCGCTTCTCGCCCGGGAAGCCGCGTTGCCTACGGCACGCCGGGCGACGAGCCAAGCGACCGGACGGCCGTCGCCGCCTGCGCCGTCAGCATCGTCAGTGGGTGGGCCACGTCGGTGGTCGCCACCGACCTGATCGCCGGTTGGTGGCGATCCGACCGCTTGTTCTGCATCGCCGTCGCATTCCTCGCCCTGGTCTTCGCGGCGGCCACCATCTCGGGCGTGATCATGCTGCTGCAGCACCGGCCCGTCGGGCGCCATCTCATCGCGGTCGGCGCCGTGGTCGCCGTGCTGACCTACTTGGGTGTGTTCATCGCCGGTGCCCGTGTCGCGTGGATCGTGCATCTGCTGCCGTTGCTGCCGCTCGCCAGCGTGGTGCTCGCGATGCACCCGCGAACCAAACGCTGGCTGGAGGCCTGACCCGCCACCCGGGCCCGGCCGACCATGAGGCGCCGTCGGCATCTGATATCGCCCGCGATATCAAGTTTCCGGATCACCGCATGGTGCCGAAGGCCGTCCGCCGCAGCCAGCCGGAGGCCGCACTGGCTAAAGCTTGCTGATCGGCGCGTGGTTGTGCATCAGCTTGACCCGCCCCGCGCTGCCGAAATCGATGAGTGACATGGCGGATTCGCCGACCCCGGAGACTTCTTCGACCCGTCCGAGCCCGTACTTGTCGTGGGTCACCCGGTCGCCCGGCTCGAGCACCAGCAGTGGGCGCTTGCCCGCGGCCGAGCGGGTCGGGGCCGCGCGCGGCGTACCGAACCGGCCGGCGCCGCTCACGGGCGCGCTGAACGACGGGGCCGGCGCGGTGCGCCGCCACTCGATGAGTTCCTGCGGAATCTCCCGCAGGAAACGGGATTCGGGGTTCAGCATCGGCTGCCCCCAGGAGGACCGGACGATGGCCCTGCTCAAGTAGAGCCGCTGACGGGCGCGGGTGATGCCGACGTAGGCCAGCCGCCGTTCCTCGGACAGTTCGACCGGGTCGTCCAGCGCCCGCATGTGCGGGAACATCCCGTCCTCCCAGCCCGTGACGAACACCACCGGGAACTCCAGCCCCTTGGCGGTGTGCAGCGTCATCAGGGTGACCATGCCGGCGTCGTTCTCGGGGATTTCGTCGGTGTCGGACACCAGCGAGACGCGTTCCAGGAATTCCGCGAGCACACCGGTGTCCGGCACGTCTTCGTCCTCCGGGGCCTGCAGCGACTCGCCCAGCGCGGCGGCGTTGGCCCGGTCGGTGCTGAATTCGTGTGCCACACTGACGAGTTCGTTGAGGTTGTCCAGGCGGGCCAGGTCCTGGGGATCGGTGGAGGATTCCAGCTCCCGCCGGTAACCCGTCCGTTCGAGCACCGACTCGACCAGGTCGCCGAGATCCTCGTCGAGGCGGCCCCTGAGCTCGTCGAGCAACTCGACGAAACCGGCGATCGCCTTCTCCGCGCGCGAATTGAGCATCGGCACTTTGCCTTCGGCGGCGGCCACCAGCGAATCGGCGAAACTCGCCCCGGTGTTCTCGGCGTACACCGCGACGCAGGCCTCGGCACGATCCCCGATGCCCCGACGCGGGGTGTTGAGGATGCGCCGCATGCTGACCGCATCGCCGGGGTTGTCCAGCACGCGCAGGTAGGCGACGATGTCGCGGATCTCCTTGCGCTCGTAGAAGCGCACTCCCCCAACGACTTTGTAGGGAATCCCGGCGCGGATGAACACCTCTTCGAACGACCGCGACGAGTTGTTGGTGCGGTAGAACACGGCGACGTCGTTGTAGGTGATCTCGCCCCGATCGGCGAGCGCATCGATCTCCTCGGCCACGAACCTGGCCTCGTCGTGCTCGTTGTCCGCGACGTAGCCGACGATCAACTCCCCGGCGCCCGCATCGGTCCACAGGCGCTTGTCCCGGCGACCGGCGTTGCGGGCGATCACCGAGTTGGCCGCCGACAGGATGTTTTGCGTCGAGCGGTAATTCTGTTCCAGCAGAATGGTTGTCGCGTCCGGATAGTCGCGCTCGAAGTCCTCGATGTTGCGGATGGTGGCGCCGCGGAACGCATAGATCGACTGATCGGCGTCACCGACCACGCACAATTCGGCCGGCGGCACATCGTCCGGCGATTCGGCGACGTCGTGACCGACCAGCTCGCGCACCAGCACGTACTGCGCATGGTTGGTGTCCTGATACTCGTCGACCAGGACGTGACGGAACCGCCGCCGGTAGTGCTGGGCGATCTGCGGGAAGGCCCGCAGCACCGCGACGGTCTCGCCGATCAGGTCGTCGAAGTCCAATGCGTTCGCCGCGCGCAGCCGCCGCTGGTACTCGCCGTACACCGAGGCCACGGTGCGGACCAGGTCGTCGGAATCGTCCGTCAGTCTGGCCGTCGCCTCGGCGGGGTCAATCAGCTCGTTCTTCAGGTTGGAGATGGCGTTGGCCAGCAGCCGGGGCGAGTAGCGCTTGATGTCGAGCCCCATGTCGCGCCCGATCATCTGCAGCAGACGACGGGAATCGTCGGCGTCGTAGATCGAGAAGTTGGAATTGAGGCCTTCGATCAACGACGCCTGGTTGCGCAGGATGCGCACGCACGTCGAGTGGAAGGTGGACACCCACATGGCGCGGGCACGGTTGCCCACCAGCCGCACCACGCGTTCGCGCATCTCGGCCGCGGCCTTGTTGGTGAAGGTGATGGCCAGGATCTGGCCGACCCCGACGCCCCGCGCCGCGATCAGGTAGGCGATGCGGCGCGTCAGCACCGCGGTCTTGCCCGAGCCGGCCCCCGCGACGATCAACAGCGGCGAGCCCTGGTGCACCACCGCCTGGCGCTGTTGCGGATTGAGGCCGTCAAGCAGCTGATCTGCTTCGGAGCTCAGATTGGCATCGGTTACGTACACACTCATGTTGGTCCAAACTTACCGCCGGCCACCGACGCAACGCGCCAAGACGCCCGACCGGGTTGGCGCCGCGGCGGCGCGTCGCGGCGCCAAACCCCGTCTACAAAATGCGTCTTTCGCAATCCAATAGGCGGCCGATTTGAAAATGCCTGCCAATTACACCCACGTCTAAAAAGACGGTCATAATCGCGCCGGACTTTGCGGCTTCGTCAAATCTTCACCATCTGCGATAACACTCAATTTCGCCGCCGTTAGCGAATTCCACACACCGGCACGCAACCGCAGCGCGGGCATCGGCCGGGTGACCACCGGGGCTTGCCGCCCACCGCGACGCCGGGTTGGCCAGCGCACGAAGACGTTTTTGCGCCGGACCTGTTTCTAATGGCACACTCGTTTTGTGCTCGACGCGCAGCGCCATCGGCAGCTCGGCACCCCGAACTGCCGCCGATTTTTCTACGGGTACCGGTTAGCGGTCCCCGTGGTCTAACTGCTTTCGCCAGAGCCCCGTGGTCCGCTTCCGGAGATCGGGGCTCGTCTCGTTGTGAGGCCCGAAACCGGATGAGACCACAACCCCCACATCCCGACAATGCGGAGTTAGCAGAGATGAAGGTTGAGACGGTGGACACCCCACAGGCCGCCGACGAGTTGAGCATCGACGAGTTGCGCCACGAGATCGACCGCCTGGACGCCGAGATCCTCGCCGCGGTGAAGCGGCGCACCGAGGTGTCCCAGGCGATCGGCAAGGCGCGGATGGCATCCGGCGGCACGCGGCTCGTCCACAGCCGCGAGATGAAGGTGATCGAACGCTACAGCGAGCTCGGTCCCGACGGTAAGGACCTGGCGATCCTGCTGCTGCGGTTGGGCAGGGGCCGGCTCGGTCACTGAGGCCTGCCCTCGCGACGTCGCTGAGGTGCCCCCAACGCCGCGCACGCGATTAGGGTCGAACTATGACCTCCGTGCCAAGCCTCCCCGACATCACCGCCACCCCAGCGTGGGATGCCCTGCTCAGGCACCACGAACAAATCGGCACGACCCATCTGCGCCAGTTCTTCGACGAGGATCCCGACCGCGGCCGCGAGCTCACCGTCTCGGTCGGCGACCTCTACATCGACTACAGCAAACACCGCGTCACCCGAGAAACCCTGCGGCTGCTGATTGATCTCGCGCGCGCGGCTAACCTCGAGGAGCGCCGCGACCAGATGTTCGCGGGCGCTCACATCAATGTGTCGGAGGACCGGGCGGTGTTGCACACCGCGCTGCGCCTGCCCCGTGACGCCGAGTTGATTGTCGACGGCCGCAACGTCGTCGAGGACGTGCACGCCGTGCTGGACCGGATGGGCGACTTCACCGACCGGTTACGCAGCGGTGAATGGACCGGGGCCACCGGAAAAAGAATCAGCACCGTGGTCAACATCGGCATCGGCGGATCGGATCTGGGTCCGGTGATGGTCTACCAGGCGCTGCGCCACTACGCCGACGCCGGCATCTCGGCCCACTTCGTCTCCAACGTCGACCCGGCCGACCTCATCGCCACCCTGGCCGACTTGGACCCCGCCACAACGCTTTTCATCGTGGCATCGAAGACGTTCTCCACGCTGGAAACCCTGACCAACGCGACCGCCGCGCGCCGCTGGCTGACCGACGCGCTCGGCGACGCCGCGGTGGCCAAGCACTTCGTGGCCGTTTCCACCAACAAGCGCCTGGTCGACGACTTCGGCATCAACACCGACAACATGTTCGGCTTCTGGGACTGGGTCGGCGGGCGGTACTCGGTCGACTCGGCGATCGGCCTGTCGGTGATGGCGGCCATCGGCAAGGAGGCCTTCGCCGATTTCCTGTCCGGCTTCCACATCGTGGACCGGCATTTCAGGACCGCCCCGCTGGAGTCCAACGCGCCCACGCTGCTCGGGCTGATCGGGCTGTGGTACTCCAACTTCATGGGCGCCCAGTCGCGCGCGGTGCTGCCGTATTCCAACGACTTGGCGCGATTCGCGGCCTACCTACAGCAGCTGACGATGGAATCCAACGGCAAGTCGACGCGCGCCGACGGCACCCCGGTCACCACCGACACCGGCGAAATCTTTTGGGGCGAGCCGGGAACCAACGGCCAGCATGCCTTCTACCAATTGCTGCATCAGGGCACCCGGCTGGTGCCGGCCGACTTCATCGGCTTCAGCCAGCCCCTCGACGACCTGCCCACCGTCGAGGGCACGGGCAGCATGCACGACCTGCTGATGAGCAACTTCTTCGCCCAGACCCAGGTGCTGGCGTTCGGCAAGACGGCCGAGGAGATCGCCGCCGAAGGCACGCCGGCCGACGTCGTGCCGCACAAGGTGATGCCGGGCAACCGGCCGTCGACCTCGATCCTGGCCGACCGGCTCACCCCCTCGGTGCTGGGCCAGCTGATCGCGCTCTACGAGCATCAGGTCTTAACCGAGGGCGTCGTCTGGGGCATCGACTCGTTCGACCAGTGGGGCGTGGAGCTGGGCAAGACCCAGGCGAAGGCGTTGCTCCCGGTGATCACGTCCGACGACTCGCCTGCGCCGCAGTCGGACAGCTCGACCGACGCGCTGGTCCGCCGATACCGCACGGAACGCGGCCGCACCAGCTAACAGCCCTCAACCGCGAGCGTCCACATTTGCACGCGTGAGCCCGGCGTGTCGCGTACAGACACGGACGCTCGCGGGCAGCGAAGCTAGGCGAACCACTTGGTGAGCGGGGGCGGCAGCACCCGCATCACCTGCACCAGCGGCGCCCATGGCCACCAGGGCACCGCCGCACGTCCGGGCTCGCGTTCCATCGCGGCGACCAGGGCGTTGACGCCGGTCGCGTTGTCCACCATCAACATCGTGCTGTTCGACTTGGCCGTCATCTCCGACTCGATGTAGCCCGGCTCGATGACCGAGACCTTGATCGGACCCTTGGCGTACTCGGCGCGCAGGGATTCACCCAGCGAGCTCAGCCCGGCCTTGCTGGCCGCGTAGGCGGCCTTGACGCCCGGTACCCCCTTGTTGCCGAGCACCGACGAGATCAGCACCAGATGGCCCGACCCGCTCTTGTGGAACATCTCCAGCGCGGTCTCGATCTGCACCAGCGCGGCCACCAGGTTGGTCTCGATGGTCGCCTTGTTCGCCCACAGCTTGCCCGAGCCCAGCTTGGCCCCCTTGCCGATGCCGGCGTTGACGATGACCCGGTCGATGCCGCCGAGCTCGTCGCTGAGTTCGCCGAAGACCTTCGGCACCTGCTCGTGGTCGTTCACGTCCAGCGCGGCGACGGCGATCTTGATCCCCGGATACTTCTGCGAGAGTTCGGCTTTCAGCTCGTCGAGTCGGTCGGTGCGACGGGCGCACAACGCCAGGTCGCGACCCTTGGCGGCGAACGCGCGGGCCATGCCGGCGCCCAGCCCGGAGCTGGCGCCGGTGATGAGGATCTTCTGGCGAGTCACCCGGGCAGCATATCGACAGGTGTCAAGTCCCGGAGCATCGCCTTGTTGAGGCCTACTTGAGCAGCCGCGACATCCGCCGGTCGGCCAGCACCTTGCCGCCGGTCTGGCACGTCGGGCAGTACTGAAAAGACTTGTCCGCGAAGGCAACTTCCCGCACGGTGTCCCCACACACCGGGCAGGGCAGCCCGGTGCGCGCATGCACCCGCAGCCCGGAGCGTTTCTCCCCCTTGAGCGTGGCCGCCCCCTGCCCCACGGATCGACTCACCGCGTCGCGCAGGACGGGCACCATCGCGTCGTGCAGGGTGGCGAGCTGCTCGTCGGTCAGTTTCCCGGCCGTCGCGAACGGGGAGATCTTGGCGACGTGCAGGATCTCGTCGCTGTAGGCGTTGCCGATGCCGGCGATCACCTTCTGATCGGTGATGACGGTCTTGATCCGGCCGGTGTTGCCGGCCAACAGCCCGCCGAGATCGTCGGCGCTCAGTTCCAGCGCGTCGGGGCCCAGGGCGGCGATCCCGGGAACCGACTGCGGATCGCCGACGAGCCACACGGCCAGCCGCTTCTGAGTGCCCGCCTCGGTGAGGTCGAAGCCGGGCGCCTCGCCGGGCGTGCCCAGGTGCACCCGCAGCGCGATCGGGCCCTTGCCGGGGCGCAGCGGCGCCGCGGCCAGCCTGTCCGACCAGCGCAGCCAACCCGCCCGCGACAGGTGGGCGATCAGGTACAGCTCTCCGGCCTGCAGCCCGAGGTATTTGCCCCAGCGGTGGGCCCCCGTCACGGTCCGCCCGTGCAGCGCGCTGGGCGGCGGGTCGAAGGTTTTCAGCACGGACAGCGCGGCGACGTCGACGCGGCCGATCGTCAGGCCGACGGCGTGGCGGCGCAGATGGTCGGCCAGCGCTTCGACCTCGGGCAGTTCGGGCACGCCTTTCAGTCTGCCGGTCTGAGCAAATAGGTGTCCATGATCCAGCCGTGCCGCGCCCGGGCCTCGGCCCGCAGTGCCGCAATGCGGGTGCCGACCTCGCCGACGGTGCCCGCCACCAGCAGCTCGTCGGCGGTGCCCAGATAGGCACCCCACCAGATTTGGGTGTCGGGCGGGCACGCCTGAAACGAGCAGTCGGCATCGAGCATCACGACCGCCGCCCCGGACAGCCCCTGCTCGCGCAGCTTCCTGCCGGTGGTGATCAGTACCGGTTCCCCGACCTCGTTGAGCGGGATGCGGTGCCGGGCCGTGAGCGCCTGCACCGCCGTGATGCCCGGGATGACGTCGAAGGTGAACTCGAGCTGCCCCCCGATGGCGTCCAGGATGCGCAGCGTGCTGTCGTACAGCGCCGGGTCGCCCCACGCCAGGAACGCGCCGACGCCGTCGGGACCCAGCTCGGCGGCGATGGCCGCCGCCCAGACCCGCGCCCGCGCCGCGTGCCAGTCCGACACGGCCTCGCGATAGGCGCCCTCAGAGCCGCCGTCGGCCGACCGTTGGGGATCGGGCAGCTCGACGAATCGGTAGCCGGGCTCGCGGATGAACCGGGTGCAGATCTGCCGTCGCAGCGCCACCAGGTCGCTTTTCGCCTCGCCCTTGTCCATCGCGAAGAAGACCTGGGTGTCGTTGAGCGCGTCGATCGCCTGGACGGTCACGTACGCGGGATCGCCGGCGCCGATGCCGATGACGTGGATGTGCCGGCCCAACAGACCTCCTCGTTGCGTGAATCAGCTTGCCGAATTGCAACCTAAAGGGCCTAGTCCGGGCCGAAAGTACCCAGTACCATGGGTACCGTCTGCAGGACCCAATGAAGGGACGCCAGCGATGACCACCACTGCGGTCAAATCGAGCGGGCCGAGTCGTGAGGAGTTTTCCGACCGCCTGCTCAAAGGCTCGGTGAAAAAGTCCTACGAACCCGTCGTCGACATCGACTGGGATGCGCCGCTGGACCCGGACAAGTTCTATCTGCCGCCCCGGCTGGTGTCGCTGTACGGGACGCCGATGTGGGACGAGATGACCCGCGAACAACAGATCGAGCTCTCCCGCCAGGAGCTGGTCAACACGCTCTCGGCCGGCATCTGGTTCGAGAACATGCTGAACCAATCGCTGTTGCGCACGATCCTGCACGAGGACCCCACCAGCTCCTCGACCCACTACAAGCTGACCGAGCTGGGTGACGAGACCCGCCACATGGTGATGTTCGGCAAGGCCATCGAGCGCATCGGCGCAAAGCCGGTGCGGCCGCGGCTGTTCCACCGGATGATCATCAACGCCCTGCCGCTGGCGTTCCAGCGGGGCTCGATGCTGTGGGTGGCGGCGTTGATCGGGGAGGAAATTTTCGACTCGCTGCAACGGCAGATGATGGACGACCCGGAGTTACAGCCAATCATCCAGCGACTCATGCGGATTCACGTCACCGAGGAGGCGCGCCACATCCAGTTCGCCCGCGACGGCGCCCGCAAACGCGTCGCCGAGATGCCCCGGTTCAACCGCTGGTTCATGGCAAACATCAACGGTCTGGGCGGGTACTTCTTCAACTACCTGTTCAGCAACCCGATCCCCTACGCGCGTACCGGCCTGGACCCGAAGCGGGCCCGGCGGATCGCGCGGACCAGCCCGCATCGCCGCGACATGCAGGTCGCCGGTTTCGCCCCGCTGGCGACGTTCCTGACCGAGGTGGGCCTGCTGGGCCCCATCGCCCGCCGCGGCTGGAAGCGCAGCAGGTTTCTGTGACGCGGCCGCGCGACCCCGCCGAGCCGCGCCACCCCATCGCCGTCGTCGGCGCGCACCCCGACGCCCGGTCGGTGTTGCTGGCCGCCGGCGTCACCGATTTCGTGGTCCTCGACGGGCCGGCCGCGGACCTGCGGTCGAGGTTCGACGACAGCACCGACACCTGGCTGCTGACGACGGCCGGCGGCGAGGGCCTGCGGGCGAGGGCGGTCATCGCCGCCGGCCGGCCGCCCTTCGTTCCGTGGCTGCCGGACATCGCGGGCCGCGACGACTTCCTCGGCGAGTCGTTTCACGCGGCCGCCTGGGCCCCCGGCTTCGATCCGTCCGGCAAGCGCGTCGCGGTCGTCGGCTGCGACGCCGCCGCCGGCCACCACATGCGCCGGCTGATCGAGGCGGCGGCGTCGGTCACCGTCTTCGCCCACGGACCGCGCCGGGTGGTCACCGAGATCCCGTTGTGGTCCACGCGGGCCAAGCGCTGGCTGCGCCGGCGCATCGCGCCGCCCGCCGAGCGCCGTTCGGTCACGGTGGCCGGGTCGGCGATCGAGTCGGTGACCGTGTCGGGCATCCGTACCCGCGATGGCGCCGAGCGCCGCGTCGACGCCATCGTCTACGGCACCGGGTTCTCGGTCCCCGACGAGCCGGGCGACGCGACGCTCGTCGGTGCCGGCGGGCTGCCCATCCGGCGGGCGTGGCACGACGGCATGGAGCCGTTCTACGGGGTGGCCGTTCGCGGGTTCCCCAACTACTTCTTCCTCACCGGTCCGGACGCCGAGGCTCGGGCGCGCTACATCGCCGAGTGCCTGCGCGTGATGGATCGCACGGCTAGCGGCCGCATCGAGGTGCGCGCCAGCAGCCTGCGGGTGTTCAACGAGCGAGCCCGGCTCACACCCGACCAGGCGCCGCCGGTGGCGTCGGCCTTCGACCTGTCGTCCGCCGCGCCCGAGCGTGACGACACCTACGACGGCGCGGCGACGCTGGAGATCGCCGGCGGCATCCACCCGGTGCGAGTCCGGCTCACCGGCCACCTGGACCCGATCGACGGCCGCTACCACTGGCAGGGGACGCTGTTCGGTTCGCCGTCGCGGCCGTTGCCGGACGAGGCGCTCAGGCAAACCCGGACCGCGACCTTGACAGTGGGCGGGCGCAGTGCCGCCGCGCGGATCGTCGAGCAGACGCCGTGGGGGACGCATTCGGTCGCCGGGGTGGGTGCTCCGCCGTACGCGCTCACCTGACTGCCCGCTTTTTGCGCTGCTCATCGAACCATTTCCGGGGGCATCCGGGCGTTCGGACCGCCCCGGAAGGTGGTAGCTTCGGGACATGCGCGTGCTGCGCAGCGGATTCGAACGTCAGGTTCGGTGCGGTAGAGGCGGGGGCCTCGAACGGGTGGGGACGGGCACGCGCCTCACTCCTACCGCGCCGCATGCCGCGCGCGTCCGGGACATGACCCTTGTGGGCTGCGCATTCCGGCGGCTTGCAGGCCGCTCGACCCGCATTCGACTTTTGCCGCTGAGGGCGGATACTCAAGCAGTTGGCCCGGCGGTAATTCGAGGAGCAGCGATGGAACCGGACGGCAAGACCCCGCTGGGCAGCCGGATGTCTCCTCGGTTTCTGCTCCAGCCGGGAATCCCAGCACATCGACACCGTAGGCCCCCTGCGGAGAAGGGGTCGCGCGGTGAGCTCGGTCGCTGAATCCCCCAGCTCACTGGCCGTCGCGACGCGGACGGATCAATCCGTGGCCGTCCTGACTGTCGACGGTGCGCTCGACACGACCAACTCCGCGGCGCTCCGCGACCACATCCTGCAGGCCACGCTGGGCGAGCCCGCCGCCGTCATCGTCAACATCTCCGCGCTCAAGGTGCTCGCCGACTCGGCGTGGTCCACGTTCATCGGCGCGTACTGGCAGATCCGCAGCGATCCCCATGTTCCGGTCGTCCTGGTGTGCGCCCACCGCGGGACACGCGAGGCGATCACCCGCAACGGCGTCGCCTACTTCATGCCGGTGTACTCGACCGAGAAGGCGGCGACGAAGGCGCTCAGCCAGCAGAGCCGGCGTGCCGTGCGTCGTGCCGACGCGCAACTGCCCGCCGACCTGACCAGCCTGCGCGAGTCACGCCGCCTGGTCCGCGAGTGGCTCACCGCCTGGTCGCAATCCACGCTCATCCCCGTCGCGTTGGTCGTGGTCAACGTCTTCGTCGAGAACGTGCTGGAACACACCGCAAGCGTCCCCGTGGTGCGGATCGAGAGGCATGGCGCGACGGCGACGATCGCCGTGTCCGACAGCAGCCATGCCCCCGCCCTGCGGCTGCCGTCCCCGGCGAACGGCATCGACGTGTCCGGCCTGGCGATCGTCGGCGCGCTCTCACGCGCGTGGGGCAGCACTCCCACCGCGACCGGCAAGACGGTGTGGGCGGTGATCGGCCCCGAAAACCAGCTCTGACGCCTTATTGTGCTGGGAACCCGCGCACGGGTAGAACTAGAACACGTTCTAATCTCGTGTGACGACCCGTTTCCAGGAAGGCAGATGACGTGCGGTTCACCTACGCGGAGGCGATGACCGATCACCGGTACTACATCCCGCTGGCCCAGGCCGCCGAGGCGGCCGGGTACCACGCGATGACGATCGCCGACAGCATCGCCTACCCCTTCGAGTCCGACTCGAAATACCCCTACACCCCCGACGGCGATCGCGAGTTCCTGGACGGCAAGGAGTTCATCGAAACCTTCGTGCTGACAGCGGCATTGGGCGCGGTGACGACCAAGCTGCACTTCAACTTCTTCGTCCTCAAGCTGCCCATCCGGCCGCCGGCGCTGGTGGCCAAGCAGATCGGTTCGCTGGCGGCATTGACCAACAACCGGGTGGGCTTCGGCGTCGGCACCAGCCCATGGCCGGAGGACTACGAACTGCTGGGCGTCCCATTCGCCAAGCGCGGCAAGCGCATGGACGAATGCATCGAAATCATCCAGGGACTCACCAGCGGCGACTACTTCGAATTCCACGGCGAGTTCTACGACATCCCCAAGACCAAGATGGCGCCGGCTCCCACGCAGCCGATCCCGATCCTGGTCGGCGGGCATGCCGACGCGGCCCTGCGCCGCGCGGCCCGGCTGGACGGCTGGATGCACGGCGGAGGCGACCCGGAAGAACTCGACGGGCTCATCGCCAAGCTCAAGCGGTATCGCGAAGACGCCGGCAAGACCGAGCCCTTCCAGATCCACGTCATCTCGGCCGACGCCTACACCGTGGACGGCATCAAACGCCTGGAAGACAAGGGCGTCACCGACGCGATCGTCGGCTTCCGCATCCCCTACATCAAGGGCAAGGACACCGAGCCACTGGAGAACAAGATCCGCAACCTCGAGATGTTCGCCGAGAACGTCATCGCAAAGGTCTGACCTTCACTGACCGTCACAGCGGATCCCATTTCGGGGCGCGCTTTTCCCGGTGCGCCTTGGCCGCCTCGACCGGGTTGTTGGTGAAGCCGGTGAGGATCTGGGTGCGGTTCTCGATCTCGATGGCATGCCGCAGGCTGGGCGCATCCAGTGCCGCGTTCAGACCGATCTTGGTCTGCCAGACGCCGTAGGCGTTGTTCTCGGCGATCGAGCGGGCCACCTTCAGCGCGGCCGGCATCAGCTCGTCGGGGGCCACCACCTCGTGCACCAGCTTGATGCGGTAGGCCTCGGCCGCGTTGATGATGCGGCCGGTCAGCATGAGTTCGCGCGCCACTCCCGCGCCGACGATCTTGGGTAGCAGGTAGCTGGTGCCCATGTCCATCGACGAGAAGCCCGCCTTGATGAACGCCGAGGAGAACCGCGCCCGGTCGGAGGCGACGCGGACGTCGCAGACCAGCGCGAAGGCCAGCCCGCCCCCGACGGCCACGCCGTTGACCGCGGCGATCACCGGAATGGGCAGCTCGTAGATCCGCGTGAACAGGTCGGCGAGGCGGACCTGGGAGTCGTAGTTGACCTTGAACGCCGGGGTGGATGGCCTGGGCTTGGTCCACGGCTCGCCGGTGCCGCTCAGGTCGGCCCCCGCGCAGAATCCGCGTCCGGCGCCGGTCAGGATCGCCACCCTGAACTCGCCGTCGCCGAGCGCGTCCAGGGCGTGGTCCACGCCGTCGATCAACGCGCCGTCGATGGCGTTGAGGCGCTCGGGCCGGTTCAGGGTGATGCGGGCGATGCCGTCTTCGACGGTTTCCAATTCCACTGCGGGCATGGCTGAAACGGTAGGCGACGCGGATTTCACCGACGGGGCATACCGTGGTTTGGCCGCCACATCGAAGGAGAAGCCATGGCACGAACCGAAGGTGACAGCTGGGACCTGGCCAACAGCGTGGGAGCGACGGCCACCATGGTCGCCGCCGCCAGGGCCGCCGCGAGCAAGCGTCCGCAGCCGGTCATCACCGACGACTTCGCCGAGCCGCTGGTGCGCGCCGTCGGGTTGGACGTGTTCACCAGGCTGGCCAGCGGCGAACTCGATCCCGACGACCTCGAGCGAAGCGTCGGGTTTGCCCGCATGGTCGACACGTTCGCCGCCCGCGCGCGGTATTTCGACGACTATTTCGCGGCGGCCGGGCAGGCGGGCCTGCTCCAGGTGGTGATCGTGGCCTCGGGCCTGGATTCCCGCGCCTACCGGCTGCGCTGGCCGATCGGGACGATCGTGTACGAGATCGACCAGCCCGAGGTCATCGCGTTCAAGGCGGCGACGATGTCGGAGATCGGGGCGGCGCCCACCGCCAAGCTCCGCGAGGTCGGCGTCGACCTGCGCGACGATTGGCCGGCGGCGCTTCAGGAGGCGGGCTTCGATCCGGCCCATCCCACCGCATGGCTGGCCGAGGGCGTGCTCATCGGATGGCTGCCGCCGGAGGCCGAGATTCGGCTGCTGGACTCCATCATCCCGCTGTCGGCCGAGGGCAGCCGGTTCGCCGCCGACTACGGCACGGTGACCGGCACGTCGCCGGCAGCCCGGGAGCAGGCCAGGCTCATGACCGAAGGCTGGCGACGACACGGGCTCGAGATGGACCTGACCAGCTTGACGTATCCGGGCGAGCACACCGACGTCGCCGCGCATCTGCACGAAAACGGCTGGGAAACCACCGAATCCCGACTCACCGACCTGTTCTCCGCCGCCGGGCTGCCGGAGTTGGGGCCCGCCGCGGAGCAGGTCCCGGCGACCACGATCAAATTCGTTCGGGCCGTGCGGCTTTAACCCCGGGGGTGCGCTCTCGGGGTTAAGAGGCCCGGACCGGTGGGCGGCCACCCGGTGCGGGGTGTCCGGCGCCGGTTCCGTGACCAAGCACCGAGGCTCACTCACGGCTACAATCCCTGCACGGAAACACATGCCATAGGGGAGGCGCTGTTGTCGGCGGATAAGCCTTTACGTGCAAGGCCATCCCTCAGGACGTTAGGCATCGTCGGTGTCGTGATCCTCATCGCCGCCTATGTCGGCATGATCATGTTGTATGCCAGCGCAGGTATGGGCCAACCTCGTCGAGTCGTCGATGGTTACCCGGCGTCCGATGGAACCACGGTGACCATCGGCCTCAAAGAAGTTCACTCGATCGATGGCGAGTTGATCGCCGACCTGGCCGTATCGCCCGGGCCGGGGCTGCTGGATCCCTCAACCCATGACCTCACCCAAGACCTCAGTGTCATAGTGACATCTGCGGTAACACCGACCAAACGCACGTGGTCAAAAGGTATGCTGCCCGGCGTTTTTCCGGTCACGTTGAATCTCACTGGTGACGTGCGGCATTGGCCGTTCGATGACTACCATTCGGGCCCCATCACGGTCGAACTCTTCCGGGGCGCTGGGGCAGAACCACAGCGGGCGTCGGTGACTTTCATCGACCGTCTTCGCGGCTGGAGGGTTGACGTCCCCGCCACCAGCCAGGCCGGTAAGCCGGCACCGTATCGAGTGGTCTTGCACCGGTCGCCAACGACCGGAGCTTTTGCTGCCGCAATCCTCGGTGTATTGATCCTGCTTGCAGGTCTGGGATTGATCGTTGCAGTGCAGACCGTGCGTGGTCGCCGAAAGTTCCAGCCGCCGATGACGACTTGGTATGCGGCAATGCTCTTCGCGGTAGTACCGCTGCGAAATGCCCTCCCCGACTCGCCACCGATCGGATGGTGGGTTGACGTCACAGTGGTGCTCTGGGTGATCGTCATACTGGCGATTTCGATGGCGATCTACATCTACTGCTGGTGGCAGCACCTCAGACCCGACGCCGAGACGCCGACCTGAGCCACACAAGCTCCACCGTCACGGTTATCAATTTCAGCGCACGTCCCGTGCGCCTCTCGCATGATCAAGCCAAGCCGGCAACCGCGGCAGACCGAGCCTGCCCGCGCCACGCCGAGAGATGTCGTGTCCTTGGATTTCCCGCGGGGTTTCAGGACCGCTTGGCCAGCCAGTCGGCCTGCATCACCAGCAGGGCCATCACCTCCAGCTGAGGGGTCTCCGGGTCCAGTTCGCGGTACCGCTGATAGACGTTGACGACGACGCGCTCAGCGTCCAGCCAGGTCGCGTACTCGCCGAGGTCGATGGTGTCGGCCGCCTCCGACCACGACAGCCCGCGGCGGTAGGCGGCCTCGGCTTGGTCGGAGACGTGGGCGAGATAGCCACGCACGGCGCGGATTCCGTCGGGGTCGCTGACGGGGCCGTGGCCGGGCACCACCGTCGGCGCGTCCAGCGCGATCATCGCGTCGCACGCGGCGATCCAGTTGGCGATCGGGCCGGCCCACACGATGGGGGTGCAGCCGATGAACAGCAGGTCGCCACCGAAGAGCACACCCGCGTCGGGCACGTGCACCACCGAATCCGCGGCGGTGTGCGCGGGGCCCAAGTTCAGCAGGTCGATGCGCCGCCCACCCACCTCGATGGTCAGCTCGCGGTCGAACGTCTGATCCGCGTTGCGCACCGTGATGCCGCTGAAGTCGAAGTGCCCGAAGCGGTCTCGGGTGTAGGGGGTCGCGACCGGGCCCAGGTTCGCAGTCTGCGCCATCGCCAGCATCTCGGGCGCCATCCCGTGCGCGATCTCGTCCGCCGTGCCCCGCGCGGCGATGATCCGAACCGACGGATCGAGCAGCTGGTTGCCGTGGGTGTGGTCGCCGTTGGAGTGGGTGATCAGCGCGTCGGTGATGGGTGCGGCGGCGGTGATGTCCCGCATCGCACTGAGCATTTCGCGGGTCAACGCCAGGTCGAACAGCGTGTCGACGAGCAGCGACGCGCCGTCGCCGGCGACCAGCCCGGCGTTGCTCCACCCGTAACCGCCGTCGGGCAGCGTCCACGCCCAGACCCGGTCGGCGACCTGGTGCAGGCCGCGCGTGTAGGGCACCTTCGCGGGCGCCCGATTCACCCGCGGCGCCGCGGGCGCGGCGTCGGGATTGGGTCGGGCCGCCAACGGATGCGGTGCGGCACCGGCGCGCACGGTCTGTCGGGTCTCCCCGAGTCCCTCGACCCGCAGCGTGACGACGTCGCCGTCGTGCAGCCAGCCGGGGAAGGAGTCCAGCGCCGTCGGGTTCAGGTGTTCGACCAGCGTGCAGGTCGGCACCGTTCCGGAGCCGATGACGTCGCCCGGGGCGAGCGTCACGCCTCGCGAGGCGTAGGAGATGACTTCGCCGAAGGTCCAATCCATTTGGGCGGTCGAACCCGACCCGATCACGGCGTCGTTGACCAGCGCGGTCACCCGCAGGTCCAGGCTGCCGTCCCGCCGGTACGGCTCGAGTTCGTCGGGTGTCACCAGGTAGGGGCCCAGGGTGACGCCGCTGTCTTTGCCCTTGCCCTGTCCGATGCCCAGTTGGCTCTCCAGTTGCTGCAGGTCGCGTGCCGACCAGTCGTTGAAGATGGTGTAGCCGATGATGGCCCGCTCGGCTTCATCGACGGTCAAGTCCCGCCCGCCGGTGCCGATGATCGCGGCGATCTCCAATTCGAAGTCCTGCCAAGCGCTTCCGGGCGCGGTGGGGGCATCGTCGTAGGGCCCTAAAACCGTTGCGGGGCAGGCGAAATAGAACGCCGGTATCCGGTACCAGGTGTCGGCGAGCGTCCGCCCGGCGCCCAGCGCGGCCTGGCAGTTGCGCATGTGATCGAGAAAGCACAGCGAATCGCGGATGGACGGTGGGCGCGGGATCGGCGCCAGCAGCCGCACTTCCCCCAGGGGCACCGTCGCCGCCGGGGCGCGCAGCGCCGCCTCGCCGGCCGCGCGCAATCCGTCGGCGCCGCGGCAGACCAGGTCGAGCAACGTCACGCCCGCGGGCATCGCGTGGATGGCGTCACCGGAGAGCACCCCGGTGCGTTCACCGTCCGCGCCAAGGTAGGTCACCCATTTCATTCGCGCACCACCTCACTCGGTTCCTTGTCCGGCCGCAGCCCACGCCAACTCGATTGGCGCAAACGGTCATCCGGGGTCCATTCGCTGTAGCGCACTTCGCCCACCAGCACCGGCTCGACGTACGTCACGCCCTTGGCCTCGCTGCGGGGAAGCGGCGGGGTGAAGGGGGATTCGTCGGTGTGCAGTGGCGCCAGCGTCTTCTTCAGGCTCGCCAGGTCACGCTCGGTGAACCCGGTACCGACCCGCCCGGCAAAGTGGAGCCCCCCGTCGGCGGGGATGCCCATCAGCAGCGACCCGATGCCGCTGCTGCGGCCGCCCTCCCCGGCCTTCCAGCCGCCGATGACGACTTCCTGTGTGTTCCAATGCTTGTCCTTGATCCAGGACGCCGAGCGCCGGCCCGGCTGATAGGTGGAGTCGCGTTTCTTGGCGACCACGCCCTCCCAGCCGTGCTCGCGGGAGTGCTCCAGTGCCTGTTTCCCGTCCCCCGGCAACAGCTCGGGGACGATGAGGTCACTGCCACCGGCCAGCGTCTCCAACAGTTTTCGGCGGTCTTGGTAGCGGGCCCGCAGCAGCGAACGGCCGTCGAGATACAGCACGTCGAACGCCCAGAACTCCACGCGGCTGCCGCGGCCCCGGTTCTGCATCGCATGAAAGCTCGGCACCCCGGAGGCGTCCAGGACGACTGCTTCCCCGTCGAGCACCACGTGATGGTCGGCGAGATCGGCTGCCAGAGCGCGCAATTGGGGGTATTCGCCGGTGACCTCCCGGCCCCGCCGGGACCGCACCCGCAGGTCTCCGTGGTCGATCTGGACCAGCAGCCGGTAACCGTCCCACTTGCCTTCGAAGGCCCACTGGCCCGCCTTGCACCCCGCGACCGAGCCGTGGGTGGCCAGCATGGGCGCGATTCCGTCGAAGTCGAAGACCTTCTGGTCCTTCATCCGGTGCGCCAGCCACTGGTCACCCTTGGTTTGGATCAGCGCATAGCGCCCGGAGACCTTGCTGCCGCGCAGGTTGACGATGACCTCCCCTTTTTCGGCGGAGTCATTGAACTTCTCCGCCTCATAGGTGCCGGAGTCCCAGATGATGACCTTCCCGGCCCCGTATTCCCCCTTGGGGATGTTGCCCTCGAAGGCGGCGTATTCCAGCGGGTGATCCTCGGTGTGGACCGCCAGATGGTTCACCGAGGTGGTTTCGGGCAGGTTCTTCGGCACCGCCCACGATACCAGCACGCCGTCGCGCTCCAGCCGGAAGTCGTAGTGCAGCCGGCGGGCGTGGTGTTCTTGAATCACGAACGTATTGCCTTGCCCCGTAGTGGGCTTCGTCCGCGGGACGGGTTCGGGGGTCTTCGACGCGTCCCGCATGCCGCGGTACCTGGTCAGCCGGTCCGGGACGGCGACGTCGTTGTCCAGGGCCGCCAGCAGGTCGCCGTCGCGAGCGACACGGGCCAGCACCTCGTCGTAGCGCAGTTGGCGCAGCGACGCCGGGTCCTCGATCTCCGCCCAGGTCCGCGGCGCTGCGACCGTCGGGTGTTCGCGTCCGCGCAGGGAGTACGGCGCAATGGTCGTTTTCGATCCGTTGTTCTGGCTCCAGTCGAGGAAGATCTTGCCCGCCCGCAAGCTGCGGGTCATGGTGGACGTGACCAGCTCGGGCATCGACTTTTCCAGTTGCTGGGCAACCCGTTTCGCCAACACCGTCGCGCCCTTGCTGCTCACCGGTTCCGCCAGCGGCGCGTAGAGGTGCAGACCCTTGCTGCCACTGGTGAGCGGGAACAGGGTCAGCCCGATCCCGTCGATCAGGTCGCGCACGGCATGGGCCACCTCGGCCAGCTGGGCCATGCTGACGCCCTCGCCGGGGTCGAGGTCGAAGACCAATCGGGTTGCCGGGCCGGGCTTGAGCTCTTCGGCCTTGCTCCGGGTCCACTGGGCGACGAACCGCCACTGCGGCACGTGCACTTCCAGCGCGGCCTGTTGCGCGATCCACGCCAGCCCCTCGGGGCTGTCGATGATCGGATAGGTCGTGGTCCCGGAGCGGTGCGTGACGCTGGCGCGCGGCAGCCAGTCCGGCGCCGACGCGGCCAGCTGCTTTTCGAAGAAGGCGTCCTGCTCGACCCCGTTGGGCCAGCGCTTGCGGGTGGCCGGGCGCCCCGCGATGTGCGGGATCATCACCTCGGCGATGCGGGTGTAGTAGTCGAAGACGTCCCGCTTCGTGGTCCCGGTGGCGGGATAGAGCACCTTGTCGACGTTGGTCAGCTTCACCCGCGGTGCCATGAGAGTCAACTTACGCGTGTGAGCAGCGCTTACTCGTTCCCACCACTGCATATGTCTCAAACGTAAATTTTTGTGACGTCAACCACGAAGGGGTTAGACGCGCCGAAAGGCCGGGCACCGAAGACGGATGCGCATATTGTCCCGGCGTCCAGAATGTGGCGTCCCCCTCAGCAATGCCACCCTCCGACTGCACTCCCGGCGAATCGCCGTACCTACATACGAGAGATCGGCCCTCCAGCGTGGTGTCGTTCACATCGGCGCGGGTAATTTCCACCGCGCGCATCAGGCCGTCTACTTCGATGACCTTGCCCGCGCGGGCATTTCGGATCGTTGGGGGGTTACCGGCGTCAGCCTGCACTCCCCGACCGCCAAGGACTTGCTGTCCGCGCAGGATGGGCTCTACACCGTGGTGCAGCGCGGCCACGACCGCCAGAGCGCCCGCGTCGTCGGCTCGATCGGCTCCGTGCACTACGCACCGAACGATTGCGCGACGGTGCGCGCCGCCCTGGCCGATCCCGAGACCCGTATCGTCAGCCTGACCATCACCGACACCGGATACTTCCTGGATCCGGTCACCGACGAGTTCGATGCCCATCACCCCGACGTCCGCGCCGACCTCGTCGCGTCCGGTGGTTATGCCACCGCATGGGGATATCTGGCCGAAGCTCTCGACCGGCGCCGCCGCGCGGGCGTGGCGCCATTCACCGTGCTGTGCTGTGACAACGTTCCCGGCGACACGCGGCCGGCGAGAACCGCGCTGGTGTCGTTCGCCGCCTTGAAGGACCCCGGCCTCGCCCGCTGGATCGAAAAGCATGTCGCGTTCCCGTCGACCATGGTCGATCGCATCACCCCGCAAACCTCGAAGTCGGAGCGCAAGTTCGTCGAGCAGACGTTCGGCGTGGCCGACAGGTGTCCGGTGGTGACCGAGCCGTATCGCCAATGGGTGATCGAGGATTCCTTCAGCAACGGGCGACCGCCGCTCGACGAGGTCGGTGCCGAATTCGTCGCCGATGTCAGCGACCACAAGCTGATCAAGACGCGTCTTCTCAACGGCACCCATATCGCGCTCGCGTGTTTGGCCATCTTGGCCGGTTACCAGCGCACCGACGAAGCGATGCAGGACCGCGTGATATTCGACTACGTCGAGAGGCTCTTGCGCGACGAAATTCAGCCACTGCTGCCCGCCGTCCCCGGGATGAACACACCCGAATACCGGGCCAGCCTGCTCGATCGGCTCGGCAATCCCCAGATGAGTGACCAATTGTCGCGGCTGGCCAGGCGGGGAACGAGCAAGATCACGTCGTTTGTGCTGCCCTCCCTGCAGGATGCGATCGCGCAGGGTAGGCCGCATACGCTGCTGATGTTGGCCGTTGCCGGCTGGGCCCGGTACATGCGCGGGCACGACCTGCAGGGGCGCAAGCTCCGCCTGGAAGACTCCCAGGCGATACCGGTGGGCAGGTTGGCCAACATGGCAGGCGACAAACCTGATCCGCTGCTGCGGCATGCGATGTTCGCCGAGCTACGCCCGGTGCCGGGGTTTGCGGAGCGCCTTGGGGAGATGATCAGGCGTATCGACACGCGCGGTGTGGTGCCCACGCTGCGTGACGGGATGCGCAACGACGAGCGGGAGTTGGTGTCACGATGAGCGATGAACTCTCCGGGCTGACCTTTGTGCGCACATTCGACCCTGCGCCGATCACGACCTTGCTGTGCGACGCCGACGACAACCTGTTCGCCTCGGAAAGGCCGGCGTTCGAGGCGTCGACGGAGGTGATGAATCGCTTCCTGGCCAGGTTCGGCGTGACCGCTCCGCTCGACTCGGAGGAGTTGCGTAAGCGGGCCGTCGGCAAGAACTTCCGCGCCATGGCTCTGGACCTGGCCGTCCAGTGCCGCCTGCCGCTCGATCAGACGTTGGCCGGCGGCCTTCCCGACGCGGTGGTCGCCTCGGCCGGTGACGTCGCGACGGGAAACGCGTTGTGCGCCGACGAACTCGAGCAGTGGGTGCGCGAAGAGCGCGAACGGGTCACCGCGCATCTGGCGGTGACACTGACGCCCGACCCGCGGGTGCTGGAACCGCTGCGAGACCTCGCGCCGCACTACGCGCTGGCGGCCGTCAGCTCCAGCGCCACCAAGCGCCTGCGTGCCTGCTTCGCCGCCACCGGCATCGACTCGCTGATAGCCGAAGCGGTGACCTTCAGCGCCGAGGATTCACTGCCGACGCCCACCAGCAAACCCGACCCGGCGGTGTATCTGCATTCCGGTCAGGTGATGGGAGTCGCGGCCGAACACGGGCTGGCCATCGAAGACTCCGTCGCCGGCGTGCGTTCCGCGGTCGCAGCCGGCTATCCGACCGTCGGCAACCTGATGTTCGTGCCACCCGACGAACAGGATTGCCGCCGAGCGGATTTGATCGATGCCGGCGCGGTCGCGATAACCGATTCGTGGCGCGCCCTTGCTGATGTCCTGCTGTTGTCGGCCGTGCCGACCGGGGGATCCCCGCTCACATAGGGCAGCGAAGGGCCGTTTGTCGCTGGGCTTCGGCCCGCGGCTGTCATACCGTCGAGAGGTGCCACCGCCCGGTGACGATCCGGGCGGTGGCCCGGTGAGGAGTTGGCCAATGGTGGCTAGCGCGATCAGCCTGAGCAACGCGTCGCTTTCCGCACTGCCGATCGAGGCGCCGAACTATGACCGGGGCAGCGTGACCGTCGGCATCGCCCATATCGGGGCCGGGCACTTCCACCGCGCGCACCAGGCCGCCTACATCAACCTGCTGATGCAGCAGGGCCTGGCACTCGACTGGGGCATCTGCGGGATAGGGGTGATGCCCTCCGACTGGACCATGCGCGACGTCCTCAACGGTCAGGACGGGCTGTACACGCTGATCTTGGAGAACCCCAACGGCAGCCGGGACGCCCAGGTGATCGGCTCGATCGTGGATTACCGCTACGCCCCCGACGACCCGGAATCGGCGTTGGAGGTGATCACCGCGGCGTCCACCCGGATCATCTCGCTGACCATCACCGAAGGCGGGTACCGCGACCCGGACGGGCCCGCGTTCACGTTGATCACCGAGGCGCTCGCCAGGCGGCGCGATCGCGGAATTCCCGCGCCGACAATCGTCTCCTGCGACAACATCGAGAACAACGGTGAGGTCGCCAGGCGCACCGTGCTCGCCAGCGCCGAACGCGTGGATCCCACGCTGGCCGAATGGGTGGCGGAACACGCCCGCTTCCCCAATTCGATGGTCGACCGTATTACTCCCGCAACGACTTTGGAGATGGCCGCGGAGGTGCGGCGCGATTTCGGAGTCGACGACCGGTGGCCGGTGGTGGCCGAGCCGTTCAGCGCCTGGGTGATCGAGGACGACTTCGCCGACGGCCGTCCCCCGCTGGAGCGGGCAGGGGTGCTGCTGGTCGAGGATGTACGCCCGTACGAGCTGATGAAGCTGCGGCTGCTCAACGCGGGGCATCAGTGCCTGGCCTACTTCGCCCACCTGTGCGGCTTCCAGTACGTCCACGAGGCGGCCCGCGATCCGCTGATCGCCGAATTCCTGCTCGCCTACTTCGACAACGAGGCCATCCCCACGCTGCCGCCGGTGCCGGGAATCGACCTCCACGAATACGCCCGCACGCTCGTCGAGCGGTTCGCCAATCCGGCCGTGCGTGACACCATCGCCCGGCTGTGTGCCTACTCGTCCGACCGCATCCCGAAATGGCTGTTTCCGGTCATCTGCGACAACCTTGCCGCCGACGGACCGGTTCGGCTCGCGGCCGCGGCGGTGGCCAGCTGGGCGCGCTACGCCGAGGGCACCGACGAATGGGGTAGGCCGTACGAGGTCGTGGATCAGCTTGCGGATTCGCTCATCCCGATCGCCAGGTCGCAATACCAGAACCCCACCGCGTTCATCGAGGTCACGGCGATGTTCTGCGATCTCGCCCACCAGCCACGGTTTGTCGAGGCGTACCGCTGGGCGCTGGATTCGTTGCACAGCAAGGGAGCTCGGGCGACGCTGGAGGCTTTGGTGCGATGAACCGCGGGCTGGTGATCGGCGAGTCGCTGATCGATATCGTCGAGGGCGACGAGCATGTCGGCGGCAGTCCGCTCAACGTCGCCGTCGGACTCGCACGGCTGGGCCGCGAGGTCGACTTCCTGACCCACATCGCCGACGACCCGTACGGCCGGCGCATCGCCGAGTACGTGAAAGCTGCTGGCGCGCAACTTGTTTCGGGTAGCATTGCGGCCACCCGGACACCGACGGCCGTAGCGGCCATCGCCGAGGACGGCTCGGCCGACTATGTGTTCAATCTGGACTGGCGACTCTCCGGCGCACTCGCGGGTCCGCCGCCGCTGTTCGTGCACACCGGGTCGATCGCCGCCACCCGCGAGCCGGGCTGCCTCGCGGTCGCGGCGTTGATCGACACCTACCGCGATTCCGCCACGGTCACCTTCGACCCGAACGTGCGCCCGTCGCTGACCGCCGACCCCGCGTTGGCGCGTGCGCGGATCGAGCACCTCGTCGCGCGCAGCGACATCGTCAAAGTCAGCGACGAGGACCTGCGCTGGATCGAGCCCGATCACGAGCCGGAACGAACGGCCAGGGCGTGGTTGGCAGCGGGACCTGCCGTCGTCGCGGTGACCATGGGGGCCCGCGGTTCGCGGGCGTTCTGCGCGGCCGGCGAGGTCCAGGTCACGGCGAAACCGGCCAGGGTGGTCGACACCGTCGGTGCCGGCGACGCCTTCATGGTCGGCCTGCTCGACTCGCTGTGGGAGATGAACTTGCTGGGCGCCGACCGGCGGGCCACCCTGGCCCGGATCGAGCCCGACGCCCTGACCGCCGCCCTCGGGACGGCCAGCGCCGTGTCGGCTTTGACAGTCGCGCGGGCCGGCGCCGACCTGCCCGACCGGGCCGCCCTTCGGGCTCAATTGACCTCTGCCCCTGGCGGTTTCACGTAGTCCAAGACCGGGGCAATCCGGCCCGTCGCATCCCGGCGGAAAGCCGCAGAATCCCAGGTCATCGGCCTGTCAAGGTGTTTTCCCAGCGTCGGTGTGGGCATACTGACTTACATGCGCTCCATCTGGAAGGGCTCGATCGCGTTCGGGCTGGTCAATGTCCCGGTCAAGGTGTACAGCGCCACCCAGGACCACGACATCAAGTTTCATCAGGTGCACGCCAAGGACAACGGCCGCATCCGCTACCAGCGCGTCTGCGAGTTGGACGGCGAGGTCGTCGAATACCGCGACATCGCCCGCGCCTTCGAATCCGACGACGGTCAGATGGTCATCATCACCGACGACGACATCTCCACCTTGCCCGAAGAACGTAGCCGCGAAATCGAGGTGCTGGAGTTCGTTCCCGCCGAGGAGGTCGACCCGATGCTGTTCGACCGCAGCTACTTCCTGGAGCCGGACTCCAAGTCGTCGAAATCCTATGTGCTGCTGGCGAAAACGCTCGCCGAGACCGATCGGATGGCGATCGTCCACTTCACGCTGCGCAACAAGACGCGACTGGCGGCGTTGCGTGTCAAGGACTTCGGCAAGCGGGACGTGATGATGGTGCACACCCTGCTGTGGCCCGACGAGATCCGCGACCCCGACTTTCCGGTGCTCGACAAGGAGGTCGAGATCAAGCCCGCGGAATTGAAGATGGCCGGCCAGGTCGTGGAGTCGATGGCCGAGGACTTCAACCCCGACCGCTATCGCGACACCTACCAGGAGCAGCTGCAGGAGCTGATCGACGCGAAACTCGAAGGCGGCGAGGCGTTCACCACCGAGGAGCAACCGAAGGAGCTCGACGAGACCGAGGACGTCTCCGACCTGCTGGCCAAGCTGGAAGCCAGCGTCAAGGCGCGCTCCGGCGACGGCAAGGCGCCGGCCAAGAAGGCACCGGCCAAGAAGGCCACCGCCACGAAGACCACGGCTAAGAAAACCACGGCGAAGAAGGCACCGGCCAAGAAGGCCGCATCCAAAGCGTGACGCGCACCCCGCGCGTGCTCAGCGTCTGCGGGTGGCGAAGAAGCGGGTGGCCCCCGCGATCAGGTTGATCACCGCGACGATGAGGATCAGGCTCAGGGCCGCACCCCAGATGCGCAGGAAGCCGGCGTGCTCGGGATTGGTGAGCTCGGTGTAGATCAGCAGCGGCAGCGAGGCCATGTTGCCGTGGAAGATGTCGGTGTTGATCGATCGGCTGTAGCCGACCAGCACCAGCACCGGGGCGGTTTCGCCGATCACCCGCGCGACCGACAGCAGGATGCCGGAGATGATGCCGGGCATCGCGATCGGGAACACGATCCGCGTGATGGTCTTCCATTTGGGAACGCCGAGCGCATAGCTGGCCTCCCGCAGATCGTCGGGCACCAACCGCAGCATCTCCTCCGCGGACCGGACCACCACGGGCAGCATCAGCAGGACCAGCGCCAGCGACACGGCGAACGAGCTCTGCTGGAATCCGAGGGTGGCGATCCAGAGGCTGAAGATGAACAGGGCCGCCACGATCGAGGGCACCCCGGCGAGCACGTCGACCATGAACGTCGTGAGACGCACCAGCCGGCCGGAGCCGTATTCCACCAGGAAGACCGCGGTCATCAACCCCAGCGGGACGGACAGCAGGGCGGCCACCCCCGCCTGCACCACGGTGCCGTACAGGGCGTGATAGACGCCGCCGGCGAATTGCTCCGGCAAGATCCCGCGCAGCGAGTGGGTCCACCACGTCGACCGGGTGACCGCGTACCAGCCCCGAGCCACCACCACCGACAGCACCCAGACCAGCGGCACCAGCGCGCCCAGGAAGGAGGCGACGAAGAAGGCCGTCGCGGCGTTGTTCGTGAGCCGGCGCCGGATGCTGACGGGCCGGAACGCCTGGGCTTTGACCGGCCGGTCAAAGGTTTCGACCGCGGAGCTCATCCGTTGACCTTTCCGCCGGCGATGGCGCGAGCCAGCGCGTTGACGACGAATGTCAAGACGAACAACGCGAACCCCGCGGCGATGTAGGCCCCGGTGGGCAGTGGTGCACTGAATTCGGCCGCCGCGGAGGCGATCTTCGAGGCGAATGTGTACCCGCCGTCGAACAGCGACCAATTTCCCGGGCGCGCGGCGGAGCGCAAGATGATCAGCACCGCCACGGTCTCACCGAGCGCGCGTCCCAGCCCCAGCATCGACGCCGCGATGACACCGCTGCGACCGAACGGCAGCACGGTCATCCGCACCACCTCCCACTTGGTGGCACCCAGCGCCTGCGCCGCTTCCATCTGCATAGGGGGGGTCTGCCGGAACACCTCACGCGAGACCGAGGTGATGATCGGCAGGATCATCGCCGACAGCACGACGCCCGCGGTGAAGATGGTGCCGCCACCGGCCAGTGACACGTTGCCCTGCTTGAACAGGAAGAACCAGCCCAGGTTGCGGTTGAGGAACGCCGCGATGGGTTCGATGTTGGGCGCCAGCACGAAGATGCCCCACAACCCGAAGATGATGGAGGGCACCGCGGCCAGCAGGTCCACGATGGCCCCGAACGGGCGGGCCAGCCGCTTGGGCGCGTACTGGGTGAGAAACACCGCGATCCCGACCGCCACCGGCACCGCCACCACCAGGGCGGTGAGCGAACTGAGCACGGTCACCATCAACAGGTCGCGGATGCCGAACTCGAGCTTCCCCGGGTCGGTGGTGCTGAACTGCGCGCTGGTGAAGAAGTTCGCGTGGTTGGCCCGCAGCGACGGAACGGCGCGAATCAGCAGGAACAGAGCGATCAGCAGGATCGCGACCACGATCGTCGACCCGGCAGCGGCAGCCGCGAGTTTGAACAGCCGGTCGCCCCCCCGAGTCGACGGCGCACTCAGCGTCTTCAGCTCGGGCTTTTGGGTCGACGGGCTGGCTACCGCTCCACGGGTCACGACCACCTCAGATCACGTGATGGCGTTGATTGAGGCCGACAGTCTCGACTTGAACGAATCCGGGATGGGGATGTACCCATTGTCGGCCAGGCCATTCTGCCCCGCACCGATCGTACTTTCCAGGAACGCCTTCACCGCGGTGCCGACCTGGGGATCGGGATACTTCGAGCACACGATCTCGTACGTCGCCAGCACGATCGGGTAAGACCCCGGCTGGGTGGGCTTGTAGAACGAGAGCGTGTCGAGGACCAGGTCGTTGCCCTGCCCGCTGATCTTGGCCCCGGAAATCGTCTTGCCGACCGAGTCAGCGCTGATCGCCACGGCGTCCGGACCGGCCGACGTGACGACCTTGGCCATGTTGAGCTTCTGCGCCTGGGCGAACGACCACTCGTTGTAGGTGATGGATCCCTCGGTGGCCTTGATCGCCGCCGACGTGCCGTCGTTGCCCTTGGCGCCCTCGCCGACACCGCCCTTGAACGTCTTGCCGGTGCCCTTGCCCCAGGCGCCGTTGGAGGCGGCGTCGAGGTACTTCTGGAAGTTGTCCGTGGTGCCGGATTCGTCGTTGCGGAACACCACGTGGATCGGCTCGGCGGGCAGCGTGACACCGGGGTTGAGGGCCGCGATGGCCGGGTCATTCCAGGTCGTGATGGCGCCGTTGAAGATTTTCGCCGCCGTGGGACCGTCGACGCTCAGCGAACTCAGGCCCTTGACGTTGTAGGTGATCGCGATCGGACCGAACACGACCGGCAGATTCCATGCCGGCGAGCCGCACCGCTGCTGCGCCGCGGCGTATTCCTTGGGGGCAAGCGGCGAGTCCGATCCACCGAAATCGGTTTGGTTGCCGTTGAATTCACTGATTCCCGCGCCTGAGCCGTTGGCCGTGTAGTTCAACGTCTGGCCGGGGCAGGCCTGCTCGAACGCGTTCACGAAGCGGGTCATCGCGTTGGCCTGGGCGGTCGACCCGCTGGCCTTCAACGTCTTCTTCCCGCCGCAGCTGACCTTGCCCGCCGACGAACCGCTGGTCGTGTTTCCGCTACTGGCGTTGTTGTCGCTTCCGCAGCCCGACAACACCAGCGCACCAGCGGTCACGACGCTCAGCGCGGCACCGAATCGGTTGAGTTTCAAGTCACTTCCTAACGGTAGGGATGAAACATGATTGTCGACGTTCTGCTGGCCGCTGTCGGCGGCCAGTCGTCGCTCGCAGCAAGGAAGCTAACAGCACGAAGGTTAACGCCGGGCAAATTGCTGTCGGCTGATTGTCGCTGGCCAGGACGGCTTTGCGGGGGGTCGCAGGCGGTTGCGAGGAGCTCACGAGATGGCGTTGATCGCCGCGGACAACCGGGACCTGAACGAGTCGGGGACGGGGATGTAGCCGTTGTCCGCCAGACCGTTCTGCCCCGCGCCGATGGTGCTCTGCAGGAAGGCCTTCACGGCCGCGCCGACCTGGGGATCGGCGTACTTCGAGCAGACGATCTCATACGTCGCCAGCACGATCGGGTAGGAACCGGGCTGGGTCGGCTTGTAGAAGGAGTAGGTGTCGACGACCAAGTCGTTGCCCTCCTCGGTGAAGTCGGCGCCGGCGATCGTCTTGCCGACCGAACTCGCGTCGATCGCCACCGCGTCGGGACCGGCCGACGTGATGACCCTGGCCATGTTGAGCTTTTGCGCCAGGGCAAAGGACCACTCGTTATAGGTGATCGCCCCTTGGGTGGCCTTGACCGCAGCCGACGTGCCGTCGTTGCCTTTGGCGCCCTCGCCGACACCGCCGTTGAACGTCTTCCCGATGCCTTTGTCCCAGGCTCCGTTGGCGGCCGAGTCCAGGTATTTCTGGAAATTGTCCGTGGTACCGGACTGATCGTTGCGGAAGATCACGCGAATGGGCTCGGCGGGAAACGCGACGCCCGGGTTCAATGCCTGGATCGCGGGGTCGTTCCATGTGCTGATGGCGCCCTTGAATATTTTGGCGGCTGTCGGGCCGTCCAGATTCAGTGACGTCACCCCCGCAACGTTGTAGGTAATCGCGATGGGGCCGAACACCACCGGCAAATTCCACGCCGGCGAACCGCAGCGCTGCTGTGCCGCGAAGTACTCGATGGGGGCCAGCGGTGAGTCCGATCCCGCGAAATCCGTCTGCTTGCCGGTGAATTCGCCGATCCCGGCGCCAGACCCGTTGGGCGTGTAGTTCAGCGTCTGGCCCGGGCAGGCCTGCTCGAACGCCTTGATGAAGCGGGTCATCGCGTTGGCCTGGGCGGTCGAGCCGCTGGCCTTCAGCGCCTTCGTCCCACCACAGCTGACCCTGACAGGCGACGTGCCGGGCCCGGCGCTTTTCCCGGCCGCGTTGTCGTTGGTCCCGCAGGCCGCCCCCAAAACGGCAACAACGGTCAGGACACTCAGCGCAGCGCCAAAGCGATTCAGGCCCAATAGAATCCCCAACGGGAAACATCAAACACGATTGCCACCATTCAATAGCCGCTGCGCAGACCAAAACGGTCAGCACTAAGGCTAGCGCCGGGTGGATGTTCTCGCAGTGGACGCGAGATACCGCCCGGAACTGGGCGTGGGGCGTTACATCGGCCCACCCATATGCAAAAGTAGAACCTGTTCCAGAAATGCCGCATCCGAGACGGCGGGGCTTGCTACCGTGTCGGCTGACAACTTGGGCGAAGAGAGGCCGCAATGATCCTTGACAGATTTCGTCTCGATGACAAAGTCGCCGTCATCACCGGTGCCGGCCGCGGCCTCGGGGCGGCCATCGCGCTGGCTTTCGCCGAGGCGGGCGCCGACGTCCTCATCGCCTCACGGACGCAATCGCAACTAGAAGGCGTCGCCGAGCAGGTCCGGGCCGCCGGTCGCCGCGCGCACATCGTGGCCGCCGATCTGGCCCATCCGGAGGTGACCGCGGAGCTGGCCGGCCAGGCCGTCGACGCCTTCGGGAAGCTGGACATCGTCGTCAACAACGTCGGCGGGACCATGCCCAACACGCTGCTGACCACCTCGACCAAAGAGCTCAAGGACGCGTTCACCTTCAACGTCGCCACCGCCCACGCGCTGACCGTCGCGGCGGTGCCCCTGATGCTCGAGCACTCTGGTGGCGGCAGCGTCATCAACATCACCTCGACCATGGGCCGGCTGGCCGGCCGCGGCTTCGCCGCCTACGGCACCGCCAAGGCCGCGTTGTCGCACTACACCCGGTTGACCGCCCTCGACCTGTGCCCCCGCATTCGGGTCAACGCGATCGCGCCGGGGTCCATCCTCACCTCCGCGCTGGACGTGGTGGCCTCCAACGACGAGCTGCGCGCGCCGATGGAGAAGGCCACCCCCATGCGCCGCCTCGGTGATCCCGTCGATATCGCCGCCGCCGCAGTGTATTTGGCGTCCCCGGCGGGCAGCTTCCTGACCGGTAAGACGCTGGAGGTCGACGGTGGCCTCACCTATCCCAACCTCGACATCCCCGTCCCGGATCTGTGACCCCCGACCGCTGAGGAGCCGTCATGGCAATACCCGTCGTCCAGTTGGGCACCGGCAACGTCGGTATCCACGCCCTGCGGGCGCTCATCACCAACCCGGCGTTCGAGCTCACCGGCGTCTGGGTGTCGTCGGACGCCAAGGCCGGCAAGGACGCGGCAGAGCTTGCCGGGCTCCCCGATTCGACCGGCGTGCAGGCCAGCACCGACCTGGACGCCGTCCTGGCCACCGGGCCGCAGTGCGCAGTGTACAACGCGCTGGCCGACAACCGGTTGCCCGAGGCGCTGGAGGACTACCGGCGCGTCCTGGCCGCGGGGATCAACGTCGTGGGTAGCGGACCGGTGTTCTTGCAGTATCCGTGGCAGGTGATTCCCGAGGAGCTGATCAGGCCCATCGAAGACGCTGCGCGCGAAGGCAATTCGAGTGTGTTCGTCAACGGGATCGACCCCGGCTTCGCCAACGACCTGCTGCCGTTGGCGCTGGCCGGCACCTGCCAGAACATCCAGCAGATCCGCTGCATGGAGATCGTCGACTACGCCACCTACGACAGCGCCGCGGTCATGTTCGACGTGATGGGCTTCGGCAAGCCCCTCGACGAGATCCCCATGCTGCTGCAGCCCGGCGTGCTCAGCCTGGCGTGGGGGTCGGTGGTTCGGCAACTGGCGGCCGGCCTGGGCATCTCGCTCGACTCGGTCGCGCAGGAATACGTCCGCGTGCCGGCGCCCGAGGACTTCGACATCGCGTCGGGGCACATACCGAAGGGCAGCGCCGCGGCGCTGCGGTTCGAGGTGTTCGGCATGGTCAACGGCGACCCCGTCGTGGTCCTCGAACACGTCACCCGGCTGCGCGAGGACCTGTGCCCCGAGTGGCCCCAGCCCGCCCAGCCCGGCGGGTCCTACCGCATCGAGGTGACCGGCGAACCGTCCTACGCGATGGACGTCTGCCTGAGCAGCCGCAAGGGTGACCACAACCATGCCGGGCTGGTCGCCACCGCGATGCGGGTGGTCAACGCGATCCCCGCGGTGGTGGCCGCCCCGCCGGGCATCGTGACGACGCTGGACCTGCCCCTGATCACCGGCAAGGGCCTCTACCTGCCCGGGTGAGCAATGGGCGCGTCGAGTCTTCGGCTAACCTCACTTTCTTATTCGGCCGGATGAATCGAGGGGCGCCACGTTGACGCAGAGCAGCCAGGACTCGCTGAAAAGCAGTTGGTATCTGCTCGGGCCCGCCTTCGTCGCCGCGATCGCCTATGTCGATCCCGGCAACGTCGCCGCCAACGTCAGCTCCGGCGCGCAGTTCGGCTACCTGCTGCTGTGGGTCATCGTGGTGGCCAATGCGCTGGCCGGGCTGGTGCAGTATCTGTCGGCCAAGCTCGGCCTGGTGACCGGGCGCTCGTTGCCGGCGGCTGTCGGCAAGCGAATGAGCCGGCCGGTCCGGCTGGTCTACTGGGTCCAGGCCGAGCTGGTGGCGATTGCCACCGATATGGCCGAAATCGTCGGTGGGGCAATCGCTTTGCGGATACTGTTCGATCTGCCGCTGTTGGTCGGCGGCATCATCACCGGGCTGGTATCGCTGCTGCTGCTGGCGATCCAGGACCGGCGCGGGCAGATCATCTTCGAGCGCGTCATCACCGGCCTGCTGCTCGTCATCGCCGTCGGGTTTGCGGCCAGCTTCTTCGTCAAGACGCCGCCGCCCGGTGACGTGCTCGGCGGGCTGGTGCCGCGATTCCGGGGCACCGAAAGCGTGCTGCTCGCCGCCGCCATCCTGGGCGCCACCGTGATGCCGCACGCGGTGTACATGCATTCCGGGCTGGTCCTCGACCGGCACGGGCATCCGGCGGAGGGCGCGCAGCGACGCCTGCTGCTGCGGGTCACCCGGCTGGACGTCGTGCTGGCGATGGCCGTCGCGGGCACGGTGAACGCCGCGATGCTGCTGGTCGCCGCGATCAACCTGCAGCATCGCAACATCAGCGCCTCCATCGAGGGCGCCTACTCCGCGATCCACCACACCCTGGGTGCGACCATCGCGGTGCTGTTCGCGGTCGGCCTGCTGGCCTCCGGACTGGCGTCGTCCTCGGTGGGCGCGTACGCCGGCGCCATGATCATGCAGGGGCTACTGCACCGCAGGATCCCGATGCTGGTGCGCCGCTTGATCACGGTGTGCCCCGCCCTGGTGATCCTTGCGGTCGGCTTCGACCCCACCCGCGCGCTGGTGCTCTCCCAGGTCGTGCTGTCGTTCGGGATACCGTTTGCGGTCCTTCCCCTGGTGAAGCTCACCAGCGACCGCGACCTGATGGGCGACGACACCAACCACCCCGTCACGACGGTTCTTGGCTCGGCCGTCGGCGTAATGATTAGTCTGCTTAACGTGGTCCTCATCTGGCTGACGGTGACCGGCTGAATGCCGGCCCGCCGGCATGCCTACTTCGCATACGGGTCGAACCTGTGCGTGCAGCAGATGGCGCTGCGGTGTCCCGATGCGGCCGATCCGCGGCCGGCGATCCTGTCCGATCATGACTGGCTGATCAATCAGCGTGGCGTGGCCACGGTCGAGCCGTGCGCCGGCAATCAGGTGCATGGCGTGGTCTGGCAGATCTCCGACGGGGACCTGGCGACCCTGGACAGCGCCGAGGGCGTGCCGGTGCGCTACCGGCGCGACCGGCTGACCGTGCACACCGACGACGGGCCGTCGCCGGCCTGGGTCTACATCGACCATCGGGTGACACCGGGCCCGCCCCGGCCGGGCTATCTGCCCAAGATCATCGCCGGTGCCGTGCAGCACGGGTTGCCGCAACGCTGGGTCGACTTCCTGCGGCGCTGGGACCCCTCACGCTGGCCGCGCCGCGCGTCGGCGTCGGGGCCTGCGCCGCAATCGCTTTCGGCGTTGCTGGGTCAGGAGGGGG
The DNA here is from genome assembly GCF_001668695.1 of Mycobacterium sp. E2497. Taxonomy (NCBI): domain Bacteria; kingdom Bacillati; phylum Actinomycetota; class Actinomycetes; order Mycobacteriales; family Mycobacteriaceae; genus Mycobacterium; species Mycobacterium sp. E2497. Next base: position 1,430 of record NZ_LZKD01000193.1, on the reverse strand, counting down.
TGAGCGAGGCCGGCCGGTTGCGGTCGCGTTTCGGCTTTCTGGCCATCCACGGCGGCGGGCTGGAAGAGATGACCGACGTGATCGCCGAACGCGCCGCCGAGGCTGCCGACGCGTCCGTGTACGTGCTGCGTCACCCCGACCACTATCCGCACCACCTGCCCTCGGCGTTGTTCGACCCGGCCGAGTCGCCACGGCTCGCCGCATTCCTCGACCATGTCGACGTTGCGGTGTCGCTGCACGGATACGGCCGCATCGGGCGCAGCACGCAACTGCTGGCCGGTGGGCGCAACCGCGCGCTGGCCGCGCATCTGGCCCGGCACATTCGGTTGACCGGTTATCGGGTGGTCACCGACCTCGACGACATCCCGCCGGAGCTGCGGGGTCTGCATCCCGGCAACCCCGTGAACCGGGTGCGCGACGGCGGGACCCAGCTGGAGCTCTCCCCCCGCGTGCGCGGCATCAGCCCGCGCAGCCCACTGCCCGGCGACGACGGCCTCTCGCCGGTCACCACGGCGCTGATCCAGGGACTCGCGGAAGCCGCACGTTGTTGGTAATTGTCCTCATCTGTTGAATGGAGTTGTTGGTGGCCAAGGATTTTCGCTTCGGAATGAGCATGCGCTTCATCAAGTCGCGCGCAGCATTCGTCGACAAGGTGAAGCAGGCAGAAGACATCGGATTCGATGTGCTCTGCGTGCCAGACCATCTCGGCGCCGTGGCCCCCATTCCGGCTCTGACCGCGGCCGCCATGGTCACCGACAAACTCAAGCTGAGCATGTATGTGCTCAACGCCGCCTTCTACAAGCCCGCCCTGCTCAGCCGGGACCTGGGCGACTTGGACAAGCTCAGTAACGGCCGCCTCGAAATCGGGCTCGGCACCGGGTATGTCAAGGAAGAGTTCGACGCCGCCGAGCTCCCCTACCCCAGCGCCGGCGCCCGGGTCGACTACCTCAACCACATGACGAAATATCTGAAAGAGCACCACCCGACGACGCCGATCCTCATCGCCGGCAACGGCGACCGGGTGCTGACCATCGCCGCCCAGCACGCCGACATCATCGGGCTGACCGGTTCGAGGGTGAAAGAGGCCGACGACCCGCTGACCGAACGGGTCGAGTTCGTCCGCAACGCCGCCGGCGACCGATTCGGCGCGCTCGAGTTGAACCTCGCCGTCACGGCGGTCCCGGCCGAGGGCGAGAGCCTGCCCGACCTGACGATGACGCGTCGGTACGCGTCGGGGTTGTCCTGGACGGTGATGAACGTGACCCCGTACTTCTCGCGGTACTCCAGCAGCGTGTCGGCCATCTCGCGCGGTGACCCCGTCAGGACGGAGTGCATGGCCAGGATCTCCTCGTCGGACAACCCCGACGCGTACCGACGCGTCATCGTCAGGTCGGGCAGGCTCTCGCCCTCGGCCGGGACCGCCGTGACGG
>NZ_LZKD01000192.1:0-1479 GCF_001668695.1 Mycobacterium sp. E2497 | reverse complement strand
GAGCGGCGGGCGGGGCGCAGGCCGCGGCGCGGCCACCGGCGGACCCATCGGGATGGGCGCCGCCACCGGCCCCGGCATCGCCCCAGCCGGGGCCCGGCCCGTCCCACGGCGACCAGTGGGACGACTGGCTGCATCGTCACCTGGGGCAGCACGGCATCCCGGTCCCCTAGCCGTAACGCCGCAAAACCGAAGGCGCCGAGCGCGCGTAAAATCGGCAGACGAGGGGAACATAGGGTGGGGACTCAGTGACCTCTGGCGTATTCGCGGGGTGCGGCGGCCACGTCCTCATCATCAGGGCTAGCAATCGAACCTTGGAGGAGCTTTGGACACCGTGCTTGGCGTGTCAATGGCGCCGACGGCAGTCCGGATGGTGCTGGTCGAAGGCCAAAATGGCGAAGGCGCCACCGTCGACGAAGACAATTTCGACGTCCCGCCCGAAGACGACGCCGCAACGCTCACCGCGGCCAACCAGGTAGTCTCGGCGATCCTGGGCACCCGCCAGGGCGCGGCCGAAGGCGGCTACCAGCTGGCGTCGACCGGTGTCACCTTCACCGACCCGATCGAGGCCGCCGCCCTGCGCGATGCGCTGGCGGCCCACAAGGTCGAGAACGTGATGTTGGTCTCGGCTTTCCTGGCCGCGGCCGCCCTGGCGCAAGCGGTCGGCAGTCAGACCAACTACGCGCAGACGGCGCTGCTCTACATCGAGCCCGACACGGCCACCCTGGCCGTCGTCAACAGCGCCGACGGGTCGATCGCCGACGTGCGCCGGCAGCCGCTCCCGGCCGATGACGAGGCTGCCGTGGCCCAGCTGGCCACGATGGTGTCGGGCGTCGAGTCGCTCGAGACGCGCCCGGACGGCGTGTTCGTCGTCGGGTCCGGCATCGACATCCCCCTGATCAAACCCGCGTTGGAGGCGGCGACCTCGCTGCCGTTGTCGGCCCCCGAGGAGCCCGAAACGGCGCTCGCCCGGGGCGCGGCGCTGGCCTCGGCGCATGCCCCGCTGTTCTCGTCGTCCACCGCGGCGCTGGCCTACGCGCAAGACCCGGGCACCGGCGCCATAAACCCGTTCGCGGTGGCGCCCGGCTACTTCGAGACCCCAGGAACCCTGGGCCGGGACGCGCTCGCCTACAGCGCCGTGCCCGACGAAATGGACGACTTCTACACCGGCGCGCACACCGGCGCCACCGCGCTCGTCGACGCCGGTTATCCCGAGCGCAGCTCGTTCCGCCTGGTGGGCAGCATCGTGGCGGGCGTGTTCGTTATCGGTGTGGTGGCGCTCGTCGTCTCGTTGGCGATCGCCATCCGGCCCACGGCCAACGTCCGGCCCAGCCCGAACCAGAACGTGGTCGTCGCGCCCACCCGGCCGGCCCCGGCACCGGCGGCTCCCGCGCCGGCCGAGGCCCCGGCACCGGCGGCCTCGCACACCTCGGAGATGGCGTTGATGAACGAGATCTTGGTGGCCAGAAAGGCATTGGCGGA
>NZ_LZKD01000191.1:0-12930 GCF_001668695.1 Mycobacterium sp. E2497 | reverse complement strand
CTGGATCGCGCTGGCGCCGGTGCCGATGGAGGCCACCCGCTCCCCGGCCGTCGACTTGCTGTGGTCCCAGCGCGCGGAGTGGAAGCGGCGGCCCCGGAACCGCTGCGTCCCGGGGATGTCCGGGATGTGGGGCACGTCGAGCATTCCCACGGCGCTGACCACCACGTCGAACTCGTGCTCGGCCCCGCCGTCGTCGGTCAGTGTCCAGCGGCGCCGGGTGTCCGACCAGCGCGCGGTTGTGATCGCGGTGTTCGCCCGCAGGTGCGCGCCCAGCCCGTGCCGGGTGGCCACGGTCTCGAGGTAGGTCAGGATCTCGGGCTGGTTGGCGTAGGTCTTGCTCCACCGCGGGTTGGGCGCGAACGAATACGAATACAGGTGCGACGGGACGTCGCATGCCGCGCCCGGGAAGGTGTTGTGCCGCCAGGTCCCCCCGAAGCCGTCGGCCCGGTCGAAGAGGGTGAACCGGTAGCCGCCCTCGGCCAGCTGGATGCCCATGGCGATGCCGCCGGCGCCCGCGCCGATGATCCCGACGGTCGGCTGCTCACCCATTCAGGCCCATTGCGCGTAGTACGGTCGCCCCGGCCGGCTCTTCTCCACCAGGATGAACACCACCCCCCAGGGGTCGGCGAACCATGTGGTGCGCACCCCGGCGACCTCCGCGATTCCGTTGACCAGGAAGCGCACCCCCCTGCGCTCCAGCTCCGCCCGGGTGGCGTCGAGGTCCGCACAGATCAGCCCGACGTGGGACAACCCGTGATCGGTGAGGGCCCGGCCGCCGGCGCGCCCGTCTTCGCCGAGGTATTCGATGACCTCGAGCACCCGATCGCCGTCGTCGCCGAAGCCCACGATGGCCGCCTTCATGCTGGGATCAGCCACCAGCTCGCCCATGTCGTCGCGAATGGCGTTACCGGTCATGACATACGGCGGCGAAAGCACACGCAGGCCCAACACGTCGCGGTAGAACGCCACGGCGGCTTCGCAATCCGGAACGCACACGCCGGTGTGGGCCACTCCGGTAATCACGTTCTCGACTCTACGTCGGACCGACCGCCTCACCGGGTCGGCCCGGGAAATCCGACCGGCCGATAATGGCCGGGTGCGGTCGGTAGCTGAGCATCAACGTGTCGTAGCCGAACTCATCCAGCCCCGGCCGGCGGTGACCGCCGCGCTGGCCGACGCGCAGGGGCTGGTCCTGGCCGAGGACGTGGTCGCGCGGCTGGCACTGCCGGTCTTCGACAACTCCGCGATGGACGGGTACGCGGTGCGGGCCGAGGAGACGTCCGGCGCCACACCCGAGCACCCGGTGGTCCTCCAGGTCGCCGAGGACATTCCCGCCGGGCGCACCGACGAGTTGACGCTGAAGCCGAACACCGCGCATCGCATCATGACCGGCGCGCCGCTGCCCGCCGGTGCGACGGCCGTCGTCCCGGTCGAGGACACCGACGGCGGCGTGGCGGTCGTCTCGATCCGCGCGCCGCGCGCGGCCGGCGCGCACATCCGCCGGGCGGGCGAGGACGTCGCCCAGGGCACCACCGTGCTGCGACGGGGCCAGTTGGTGACCCCGGCCGTGCTGGGCCTGGCCGCGGCGCTGGGCATGGCCGAGCTGCCGGTGCTTCCGCGCCAGCGGGTGCTGGTGATGTCCACCGGGTCGGAGCTGGTGGCGCCGGGCAACCCGCTGCGGCCCGGTCAGATCTACGAGTCCAACTCGATCATGCTGGCCGGGGCCGTGCGCGACGCCGGCGCCGAGGTGGTCGCCGTGGCGACCGCGGAAGACGACGTGGCGCAATTCAGCTCGGTCCTCGATCGCTACGCGGCCGACTGCGACCTGATCATCACCAGTGGCGGGGTGAGCGCCGGCGCCTACGAGGTGGTCAAGGACGCCTTCGGGCGCGCCGGCGACCAGGGCGTCGAGTTCGTCAAGGTGGCGATGCAGCCGGGCATGCCGCAAGGCATCGGCCGGGTGGCCGGCGCGACCATCGTCACCCTGCCGGGCAACCCGGTCAGCGCGCTGGTGTCCTTCGAGGTGTTCATCCGGCCCGCGCTGCGCGACGCCATGGGCCTGCCCGACCCCGACCGCCCACACCGGGCCGCCGTGCTCACCGAGTCGTTGACCTCGCCGCGCGGCAAGCGGCAATTCCGGCGCGCGGTGCTGGACCGCGACGCCGGCACCGTCACCAGTTACGGGCCGCCGGCGTCGCATCACCTCCGCTGGCTGGCGTCGGCGAATGCGCTGCTCGACATCCCCGAGGACGTCGTGGAGGTGTCGGAGGGGACCGAGCTTCAGGTCTGGGACCTCACCTAACCCCCGGTGACGGCCGTCTTGGCCCGGCGCAGCCGCGGCGCCGTCTGGTCGTTGGCATGCATGTCGAGGGTGGGCGTCCCCCTGCGGGCGGGAACCAACCGGCCCCCGCCTTTCGTAAGATGGCCGCGTGGCACGACGCCCCCGCCCCATCGGCCCCACCGCCGAGGATCCAGAGTTCAGCCCGCAGCACGCGTTGGGGTTGGTGCGCTCGGCGATTCCGCCGGTTCACCCGGCCGGCCGGCCGTTCATCGCCGGCGGGCTGGCGGTGGCGCTGGCCGGCCGCAGGCACCGCTGGGTGCGGCGGGCCGGCCTGCTGGCGGCGGCCGCCTGCGCGGGCTTCTTCCGCCACCCGCCGAGGGTGCCGCCGGCCCGGCCGGGCGCGATCGTCGCGCCCGCCGACGGGGTGGTCTGCGTCATCGACTCCGCCGCCCCGCCCGCCGAACTCGGCATGGGCGACGCGCTCCTGCCGCGGGTCAGCATCTTCCTCTCGCTGCTCGACGCCCACGTGCAGCGCGCGCCGGTGAGCGGCGAGGTGATCGCCGTGGAGCACCGGCCCGGCCGGTTCGGGTCGGCGGATCTCGCCGCGGCGAGCACCGAGAACGAGCGCACCAGCCTGCGGATCCGGACGCCCAGCGGCGCGGAGGTGGTGGCGGTGCAGGTCGCCGGCCTGCTGGCGCGGCGCATCATCTGCGACGCGCGCGTCGGGGACAAGCTGACCATCGGGGACACCTACGGCCTGATCCGGTTCGGCTCCCGGCTCGACACCTACCTCCCGGCGGGCGCCGACCCGCTGGTCCGAGAGGGCCAGCGCGCGATCGCCGGCGAAACCATGCTGGCCGAACTGCCATGATCAGCAAGCCGCGCGGCAGGCGGCCGGTCAACCTGCAGATCCTGCCCAGCGCGATGACCGTGCTGTCCATCTGCGCGGGCCTGACCGCGATCCGGTTCGCCCTCGAGCATCAGCCCAAGGCCGCGATGGCCTTGATCGCCGCGGCCGCCATCCTGGACGGGCTGGACGGCCGGGTGGCCCGCCTCCTGGACGCCCAGTCGCGCATGGGCGAGGAGATCGACTCGCTGGCCGACGCGGTGAACTTCGGGGTGACGCCGTCGATTGTCATCTACGTGACGATGCTGACGAAGTCGCCGGCCGGCTGGGTGGTGATCCTGCTCTACGCGGTGTGCGTGGTGTTGCGGCTGGCGCGGTACAACGCGCTGCAGGCCGACGGCAGCCAGCCCGCCTACACGCACGAGTTCTTCGTCGGCATGCCGGCGCCGGCGGGCGCCGTGTCGATGATCGGGCTCATCGGGCTCAAGTTGCAGTTCGGCGAGGGCTGGTGGACCTCGACGACGTTCCTGTGCATCTGGATCACGGGGACGTCGATGCTGATGATCAGCAAGATCCCGATGCGCAAGATGCACGCCGCGGCGGTGCCCCCCAGCTGGGCCGCGCCGCTGCTGGCGCTGCTGGCGATCTGCGCGGCCGCGGCCGTGCTCGCGCCCTACGTCCTGATCTGGGTGATCATCGTCGCCTACCTCTGCCACGTGCCGTTCGCGGTCCGCAACCAGCGCTGGCTGGCCGCCCACCCCGAGGCGTGGTCCGACGAGCCCAAGCAGCGCCGCGCCGCCCGCCGCGCGATCCGCCGGGCGCAACCGCACCGCCGGTCGATGGCGCGGCTCGGGCTGCACAAGCCGGGTGGGCGCCTGCGATGAGCCGGCCGGGCGACGATGCGGCCCGCCAGCTCACGCTCACCGCGCGGTTGAACACCGCCGCCGTCGATTCGCGCCGCGGCGTCGTCCGCCTGCACCCGAGCGCGGTTGCCGCGCTGGGCATCCGGGAGTGGGACGCGGTGGCGCTGACGGGCTCGCGCACCACGGCCGCGGTGGTGGGCCTGGCCGGCCCGGACACCCCGGTCGGCACCGCCCTGCTCGACGACGTGACGCTGTCGAACGCGGGGCTGCGCGAGGGCACCGCGGTGATCGTCGGCGCGGTCACCGTCTACGGCGCCCGGTCGGTGACGCTGTCCGGCTCGACGTTGGCCAGCCAGTCGATCTCGCCGGTCACCCTGCGGCAGGCCCTGCTGGGCAAGGTGCTGACCGTCGGCGACGCCGTGTCGCTGCTGCCCCGCGACCTGGGCCCGCCGTTCTCGACGTCGGGCGCCGCCCGCGCGCTGGCCGCCTCGGTCGGCATCAGCTGGACGTCGGAGCTGCTGACGGTCACCGGCGTCGACCCGGCGGGACCGGTCAGCGTGCAGCCCAACTCGCTGGTCACCTGGGGCGCCGGTGTGCCGTCCGCGGCCGGGCCGTCGCAGGAGTTCGTCGACGTCGTCGGACCGGAGACCGTCGTCGAGGAACTGAAGGGATCGCAGCCGCAGGCTGCCAAGCTCGCCGAATGGCTCAAGCTCGCACTCGACGAGCCGCACCTGCTCAAGACGCTGGGCGCCGGCGCCAACCTCGGCGTGCTGGTGTCGGGCCCGGCCGGCGTCGGCAAGGTGACGCTGGTGCGCGCGGTCTGCGACGGCCGCCGGCTGGTGAAGCTGGACGGGCCGGAGGCCGGCGCGCTGAACGCCGAAGACCGGCTCAAGACGGTGAGCGCGGCGGTGCGTGCCGTCCGCAACGGCGGTGGCGTGCTGCTGATCACCGATGTCGACGCCCTGCTGCCCGCCACCCCCGAGCCGGTGGCCGCGCTGATCCTGGGCGAGCTGCGCACCGCGGTGGCCACCGAGGGTGTCGCGCTGATCGCCACATCGGCCCGGCCCGACCAGCTCGACGCCCGGCTGCGCGCGCCCGACCTGTGCGACCGGGAGCTGAGCCTGCCCCTGCCTGACGCCGGCACCCGCAAGGCGCTCTTGGAGTCGCTGCTGAAGTCGGTACCCGCCGGCGACCTGGATCTGGTTGAGATCGCTTCCCGCACGCCTGGTTTCGTGGTCGCCGACCTCGCCGCGCTGGTGCGGGAGGCGGCGCTGCGGGCGGCGTCGCGCGCCAGCTCCGACGGCCGCCCGCCCGAGCTGAACCAGGAGGACCTGCTCGGGGCGCTGACCGTCATCCGGCCGCTGTCCCGTTCGGCCAGCGAGGAAGTGGCCGTCGGCAACGTCACCCTCAACGACGTCGGCGACATGGCCGAGGCCAGGCAGGCGCTCACCGAGGCCGTGTTGTGGCCCCTGCAGCATCCCGACACCTTCGCCCGGTTGGGCGTGGAACCGCCCCGCGGGGTGCTGCTGTACGGGCCGCCCGGCTGCGGCAAGACGTTCGTGGTGCGCGCGCTGGCCAGCACCGGGCAGCTGTCCGTGCACTCGGTCAAGGGCTCCGAGCTGATGGACAAGTGGGTGGGCAGCTCGGAAAAGGCCGTCCGCGAACTGTTTCGGCGCGCCCGCGACTCCGCCCCGGCGCTGGTGTTCCTCGACGAGATCGACGCGCTGGCGCCGCGGCGCGGGCAGAGCTTCGACTCGGGCGTGACCGATCGGGTGGTGGCCGCGCTGCTGACCGAGCTCGACGGCGTCAACCCGCTACGCGACGTCGTCGTGCTGGGCGCCACCAACCGGCCGGACCTGATCGATCCCGCGCTGCTGCGCCCGGGCCGGCTCGAGCGGCGGGTGTTCATCGAACCACCCGACGCCGCCGCCCGGCGCGAAATCCTGCGCACCGCGGGCAAATCCGTCCCGCTGAGCGACGACGTCGACCTCGACGAGGTCGCCGCCGGGCTCGACGGCTACAGCGCCGCCGACTGCGTGGCGCTGCTGCGGGAGGCGGCGCTGACGGCGATGCGGCGCTCCATCGACGCCACCGACGTGACGGCCGCCGACATCGCGGCCGCGCGCCAAATCGTGCGCCCCTCACTGGATCCCGGGCAGGTCCAGGCGCTACGCGCCTTCGCCGAAGGCCCGTAGCACGGCCCGCGCCGACGCCGCGACGTCGCGTTCCAGCCATTTCGGCATCGGGTCGTCATGGGCGTGGCGTCGGACCACGGCGTACGGCAGGTCCGCGACCGCCCGCGCGACGGCGTCGACGGACCGGGGCCCGCTGTTGCCGTACAGCCCGCGGGCCAGGGCCGCGATTCGCTCGGTCAGCGGGGCGTTCATCGCGGCCAGCGTCTCGCGGAACGCCGCGTCGGGTTCCTCGTCGAGCAGGTCACCGGGCCGGATCGTCAACAGCAGCCGGGCGTCGTCGGGCAGCTCGCGCGCGAAGCTGACGGCGGCCACGGCCATCGCCGTGGCGGTTTCCATCGGAGTCTGGCCGTCGGCGGCCAGCGCCCGCGCCTGGAACCGGTCCAGCGCGCGCAGCCACGCCGCCGTCAGGACGCCGTCGCGGTTGCCGAACCGGTGATAGAGCGTGCCCGCGGGGGCTCCGCTGGCCTTGGCGATCGCCGCGACGCTGGCCGCGCGCGGCCCACCGTCGAGCACCAGGGCCCGGGCGGCGTCGAGGATCACGTCGGTTTCGTGCTTTCGCGGAGGTGCCACGATCTAGTACATTCCTTCTATATGGAACGATTACCCTATATCGATGAGCATGCCATAACAGTCGACGCGAGCCGTGGCGACACGTGGTCGGCACTCTTAGCGGTGCTGTGCCGGGACCCCGGCGATCCATCGACCGTGCCGCCCGGTTTCGTGCTGGACGGGGCGCGGGCGCCGGAGTGGTTCGCGCTCAAGGGCAGGCACCCGTTCGCGGTGTACCGCTGGGTGTTCGAGCTGGAGGACGCGGCGCCGGGGCGCACCCGGGTGCGCGCGGCGACCTGGGCGGCCTTCCCGGGCGCGCACGGGAAGGCCTACCGGGCGCTGGTCATCGGCACGGGCGGTCACCGCGTCGTCACGCGGTGGACGCTGAAACGCGTCGCCAGCGCCGCCGCGCACGCCGACTACGCCGACGTGTTCGAAGTACCCCTCCCGCAAGGCGACTCACGCACCGCCGAGGAGACGTTCCGCGACGCCCTGCGGGATGCGCCGGGTGGGGGCGTGATCTTGTGGATCCACCGCCACCTGCTGAGGTTCGACCTCGGGCCGGTCTCGTCGCCCGATCACATCATCGGCTGGACGATCGCGCGCTCGGATCGCGACGAGCTCGTGCTGACCGCCCGGGGTCCGCTGATGCGCGGTGAGCTGACGCTGCGGCGCCACGACGGCCGGCGCGCCGGCCTCACCACCCGCGTGCATTATTGCCACATGTTCACCGCCCGCGCGGTCTGGGCCGTCGTCGGCCCGCTGCATCGGGCCGTGGCGCCGCGGCTGATGGCACGCGCCGCACGGTACGACCTCACGGCGACGGCCGGGCAGTCCTGAACCCTTCGGCCCGGGTGTCTCGTAACCAGTTCACATACCCCTTGGCATGGACGGATTGCGATGATTGCGACGCAGCCCTCGCCCGGCGCGGATGTGGACGCTGGTGCCGGCCGGGTGATGGTGGTGGCGATCATGGCGTCGATGGTCGCCTTTCTCGACAGCACCGTCGTGAACCTGGCACTGCCGGCGACCGAACGCGAGCTCGGCGGGGGCATGTGTCTCCAGCAATGGGTGGTGGACGGTTATCTGCTGGCGCTGGCCGCCACGATCCTGCCCGGGGGTGCCATCGCGGATCTGTTCGGCCGGGTCCAGGTGATGCGGTTCGGGCTGGTGGCCTTCGGGGCGGGCTCGGCGGTGGCGGCCACGGCCACGTCGCCGGGCATGCTGATCGCCGGACGCCTCGTCCAGGGTCTCGGTGCGGCATTCTTGGTGCCCGGATCGCTGGCGCTCATCAATTCCGCGTTCGATCCCGCACACCGCTCCGCGGCCGTGGGCTCATGGACGGCATGGACCGGAACCGCCTTCGCGCTGGGCCCGCTGTTGGGCGGCCTGGCGGTCGACCTGCTGGGCTGGCGATGGATCTACGCCCTGTCGGCGATCCCTATGATCGCCGCCTTCGCTTTGACGTATCGCTTACGCGCCGTGGAGGTTCCGGGAGCGCCCGGGCGCTCCCGTCTCGACGTCGCCGGGGCGGCGTTGTCGGCCGTCGGTTTGACCGCCACCGTGTATGCGCTCATCGAAGCGGGCAGGCACGGATGGCACCCGCAGCTCGTCGCGGCACTGGCGATCGGCGCTGCGGCGCTGCTGGCGTTCGTGGGTTGGCAGCGCCGTGCCCGTCACCCGCTGGTGCCGCTCGGCCTTTTCGCCAACCGCGACTTCGCGGGCGCCAATCTGACCACCGCCTTCGTGTACGGCGCCCTCACGATGGGGTCGCTTGCGGTGTCCCTCTACACCCAGGAGGTCGCCGGCTATTGTGCGACGGTCGCGGGACTGGTGACCTTGCCCAGCCCCCTGCTGTCGTTTCTCTTCGCCAAGCGGGTCGGCGGCCTGGCGGCGCGGATCGGTGCCCGGGTCTTCCTGGCGACGGGCCCGGTCGTCGCCGGGGCCGGGTTGCTGCTCATCCGCCCCGCCGCCCACGGGTTCAACGTCCTGACCCACCTGCTGCCCGGGATGGTCGTGCTCGCCCTCGGCATGGTGCTCACCAGTACGCCGCTGACCGCGCTGAATCTGTCCTCCGTCAACCCGGCCAACAGCGGAGTGGCCGCGGCCGTCCAGAACGCGGTCGGCCGGACGTCGGCGCTGACGTCGGTGGCATGCGTCGGACTGATCGCCACCGGCACACTCACCGACGCCAGCTTCGCCCGGCTGCTGCGGGATGCCGCGGCGCTCTTCTTCATCGGCGCCTTGGTCAGCGGCTTCTCCGTCGGCAAGGCGCGCAACCGCGCGGTGTGATCCGTGCCGCTGTGGCAGCCTATAGCGGCATGACCGAGCATCCGACCGCGCTGCACCTCGTCGACGGCATCGACCTGTCCGGCAAGGTCTGCGTGATCACCGGCGCGTCGTCCGGGCTGGGGCGCGAGTCGGCCCGGGCGCTGGCGGCGGCCGGCGCGCACGTCGTCCTGGCCGCCCGCAATCCGGCGGCGTTGGCGGAGGCGTCCCGGTGGATCGCCGCGGAAGTGCCGGGCGCGCGGACCTCGACCGTCGAACTCGACCTGACCGCGTTGGCCGGCGTGCGGGCGGCGGCGGGCGCCATCGGCGACATCGCCCCGGCCATCGACGTCCTGATGAACAACGCCGGGGTGATGTTCACGCCGTTCGGCAGGACGAGCGATGGCTTCGAGATGCAGATGGGCACCAACCATTTCGGGCACTTCGAGCTGACCCGGCTCCTGGTTCCGCAGCTCGCCGCCGCCGGCCGGGCTCACGGTCAGGCCCGGATCGTCAACCTGTCGTCCGCGGGCCACGTGCTGGGCGACGTGGACTTCGACGATCCGCACTGGGACACGCGAGAATACGACAAGTTCGCCGCCTACGGCGCGTCGAAGACGGCGAACATCCTGCACGCCGTGGCAGCCGATCGCCGCCTGCGCGACAAGGGAATTCGCGCGTATGCCGTGCATCCCGGCACCGTGGCCACGTCGCTGGCGCGGCACATGTCCCGGGAGGACTTCGCGCGGCTGCGCAAACCGACGGGCGAGCGGCTGGACGTCATCACGTCCGACCGCGGCGCGGCCACCCAGGTGTGGGCGGCCGTCAGCCCGGAGCTGGCCGGCCGCGGTGGGCTGTATCTCGAAGACTGTCGGGTCAGCGACAACGCGACGCCCTACGCCCGCGACGAGCGGCGCGCGGAGCGGTGGTGGGAGCTGTCCGAGGAGATCACGGCTCGGGCAGCGGGGTCCACTCGCGGGACAGCCGCGACGTGAACGACGGGGACCTGCGCTCGAGGAACGCGGCCACCCCCTCGCGCGCGTCGGCGCCGCCCATCACCCGATGGTGTAGCCGCGTTTCCAGCGCGGCGACCTGCCGCGGGCTGTAGTGGTTGATCGCGGTGTCCCACAGCAGCCGCTTGCACAGCGCCGCCGACATCGGCGCGACGTTGACCGCGATGTCGCGGGCCAGCTCGACCGCGTGGTCGAGCACCTGGTCGGCCGGCAGGGCGCGGTTGGCGATGCCGAGCGCCACCGCCTCGGCCCCGCCGAAGGTCCGCCCGGTGAGCAGGATGTCCGCGGCCACCCCCAGCGTGGTCAGCTGCGCCAGCGTCCAGTGCGACATGCAATCGGGCAGCACGCCCCGGCGCACCTGCACCACACCGTATTTGGCGTCCTCGGCGACGATGCGCAGGTCCGCCTGCAAGGCGATGGTCAGCCCGATGCCGATGGCGTGGCCGTTGACGGCCGCGATCACCGGCTTGCGCAGCTCGAACGCGGCGGGGGTGATCGGTGACGCCGAGAACCCATCGGCCGGGGCGCCGAACGGCTCGGCGTCGCCGGAGAAGTCCGCCCCGGCGCAGAAGGCGTCGCCCGCCCCGGTCACGACGATGGCCCGGACGTCGTCGTCGCCGTCGCAGTCGTAGTACGCGCGGCTCAGCAGCGCGCCCATGTCGGCGGTGTAGGCGTTGCGCCGCTCGGGCCGATTGAGCGTGAGCACCGCCACGCCCGCGTCGACGTCGACCGTCACGTCGGGGCTCATCGCAGGACGGGTGTCCGGTGCAGGGCGCCGATCAGGTCGGCGATGTCCGCGGCGCGCGGCGTGTAGCCCGGGAAGTAGCAGCACACCTCCGCGGCGTGCTCGGAGAACCGGGCGGCTATCTGCTGCGCGCATTCCTCGGGGCTTCCCACGATCCCGATCCGCGCCACCACCTCGTCGCCGATCAGGCGGCGCATCTCGGCGAACCGCCCCTGCTTGGACAGGGCGTTCAGCTCGGGATGGATGTCGGCCCACCCCTCGGCCTCCAGCACGGGCAGGTAGGCCGGGGTGGAGCCGTAGAACGAAATCAGCGCCGCCACACCGTCGATCGCGGCCGCCAGGTCGGCCTCGTCGCGGCCGACGGCGACCATCGCCTGGGCGATGATCTGGAATCCGTTCCAGGTCCGGCCCGCGCAGCGCAGCCCCTCGGCGACCGCCGGGACGGTGCGCTCGGCGAAGTGGCGGGCGCTGTTGAACGGCATCACCAGCAGCCCGTCGGCGACCTCGGCCGCGGTGCGCGTCATCACCGGGCCCAACGCGCCCAGCAGCACCGGCGGCGGCCCGAACGGGTTGGGCCCGGGATTGAAGTTGGGCGCCATGATGGTGTGGGTGAAGAATTCGCCGCGAAAGTCCAGGCGGCCCTGGCCTTCCCACGCCGCGAAGATGGCCTTGATCGCGCGCACGGTCTCGGCCATCAGCGCCGCCGGCCTTCCCCACCTGCTGCCGTAACGCTTTTCGATGTGGGCCTTCACCTGCGACCCGAGCCCGAGCCGGAACCGGCCACCGCTGTACAGCTGCAGGTCGTAGGCGGCGTGGGCCAGATGCAGCGGGCTGCGGGGCGGGGCGATCGCCACGTTGGTCATCAGATCGAGGTCGGTCGCGCCGGCGGCGATGAGCAGGGGGAAGAAGACGTCGTGCTGGCCCTCGAAGGTGAACAGGCCGTCCGCGCCCGTCGCGGCGACGTCGGCGGCGCTCGCCGCGGCATCCACCGGTGAACCGTTGACCTGCAGCTGTACCTTCATCGAATCCCCTGTCGCACAGTGTTATTCGGAGTTACTCGGAGAGTTGGAACTCCACCACCTCGGCGACCGCGGCCACCGCCTCGCGGACCGCGACCAGGCGTTCGGCGGCCGACGGCGCCGCCAGCACCGAGTACCGGTCCGCGGTGCCGATCGGGATGCGAGCCGCCAACTCCCACAACCGTTGGCCGGCGTCGCCGCCGGTGTACTCGCCTAGCAGCGCCTCGCGGTCCGGCAGGCTCACGCCGCGCGCGTCGGCGATCCGCGCGAACAGGGCCATCACCCGGTCCTCGACCTCGAGCAGCTGGGCGGGGCTGACCGGATCGCCCTGCTCGTCGGGCCACAACGTCACGGTCGCCCGCGGGTAGGGATCGTCGGGCAGCCATTCGGAGACCTTGATCCGCTCCCCGGTCCGACAGTGCATCGAGTACCGGCCCGCGCCGAGCTCGACGCATTCGGTGATTCTGGACAACACCCCGACGTCGCAACGCGATTCGCCGCCACCGACCTCGCGGCCCCGGGCGATCAGCACCACGCCGAACGGATCCCCGGCGTCCAGGCAGTGTCGGACCAGCGCGGCGTAGCGCGGTTCGAAGATCCGCAACGGCAGGTCCTCGTCGGGCAGCAGCGCCGACTCCAGCGGGAACATCGCCAACTCGAGGGGTTCGAACATCAGATTTCCAACTCGGCCACCAGCGCGTCGACGACGGCGCGCAGGTCACCGTCGTGCTCCTCGGCGACCCGGCGCTGCCGCTGATACGAGGCGCCGCGCCTGGGGATCTCGGCGACGGCGGCCAGCTCGTCGACGCAGTCCAGCGACTTGGCGACGGGCTCCAGCTGGTTCAGCACGTCGTCGAGATCCTCGGTGACCAGCCGCTCGTTGCTGTCGGCGTCCTGGATGATGATCGCGTCCAGGCCGTAGCGGGCGGCGCGCCACTTGTTCTCCTGGTTGTGCCAGGGCGGCATGGTCGGCAACGTCTCGTCGGCCTCCAGCCTGCGGTCCAGGTCGACCACCAGGCAATGCGTCAACGCGACCAGCGCGCCCAGCTCGCGCAGGTTGGACACGCCGTCGCACACCCGCACCTCGATTGTGCCCAGGTGCGGCGAAGGCCTGATGTCCCAACGGACTTCGTCGACGTGATCGATGATG
>NZ_LZKD01000190.1:0-25439 GCF_001668695.1 Mycobacterium sp. E2497 | reverse complement strand
GGTCGGGCGACAGGCCGACGAGGATGACCATCACCGCCAGGACGACGCCGATGAGTCCCGCCTTGACGAGGCCAGTTCCGCGATACTTGAGCATCAGGGTTCCGTGCACCTTCCAGCGTCTGACCTGAATATCGGGGCTTTCACCGTCCGGCCCTGAAGATCCGTGCCGCGTAGTTCCAACTGGCAGAGGTAGTACGGGATGGTGGCGCCGTTCGCGCCGAGCCGGACCAGCTTGCGGTAGTTCTTGGGCGCCTTGCCGATTGCGGCGTCCAGGCGGTCCTTGTCGTTGTCGAGAATCGGTGCCAGCCGATTCAACTGATCGATGGTGCCCGACAGCGGCGGCCGCGCGCTTGTCAGCAGATCCGCCAGCGAGGCGGTTCCCCTGTCCAGGGCGTCGATGGCGGAGCCGATGGTGTTGCGGTCGTCCGACAACCCGCTGACGAGCCGCTCGAGGCGGTCGATCGCCCCGGAGAACTTGCTGCCGTCCTTGGAGATCGTGCCGATCACGATGTTGAGGTTGTCGATCAGTTGCTGCACGGTCTGATCGTTGTCCGCCAAGGCATTTGAGAACGACGTCGTCTTGGCGAACAGCGACTCGAGGGTCCCACCCTGCCCCTGGAAGACCTGCAGCAACGCCGAGGTGAGCGCGTTGACGTCGCGCGCATTCAGGCCCTGCGTCACGGGTTTGAGTCCGCCGAGCAGCAGATCGAGGTCAAACGCCGGCGCCGTGCGGTTGACCGGAATCTGGCCACCGGCCGGCAGGCGCTTGGTCGGACCCGGACCATCGACGAGTTCGAGGTAGCGATCGCCCACCAGGTTCAGATAGCGGACCGCCGCCTTGGTGCCCTCGGTGAGGACGATGCTGCGGTCGGCGTCGAACTGCACCACGACTTTCTTGTCCGGCTGCAGCGAAACGCTGTTGACCGTGCCGACCCGGATGCCGGCTACTCGCACCGACTGCCCCGCCTTGAGACGCGACACGTCGGTGAACACCGCCGAATAACCGTTGGTCGCACCCGTCCGGTACTGGCCGAAGATGAAGAACAGGAAGGCGGTCAGCATCGCCATCACGACCGCGAAGATCGCGAACTTTATCAGCGTGGCGCGGGTTCTCATCCGGGCATCCCGACCTGGGCGGAGTTGCGTGGCGGCCCGGCGATCGGTCCGTACAACAGCTGTTTGAGGAGGTCGGAGTTGATCAGCACTTGTGGGTTTCCGTACCCCACCGGGTCGGCGCCGATGTCGGTGATGAACTGCTTCGGATGCGTGTTGAACGGCAGGTTCGGCAGACCCATGCACTGGGGACCACCGGTCGCCGCAACCTTGGGCAGGTTCGTCGGATAGCGATAGCGTTCGCCACCCCAGGTGAGGCTCGCCGAGATGTTGATGCTCGGTTCCGACAGCGGCGGACCGTGCGCGATGTTGATCAGCCCACCGAACCCGCAGGTGAATACCTCGTGGTATTCGTTGGTCAGATCGGTGGTCGGCACCAGCAGGTGCAGCGCATCCGTCAGCCGTTGGCGGTTCGTCGACAGGACGTCGTTGCCGATGTCGGCCAAGCCGATCGCGCTGATCAGCAGTGCATCCAGGTTGTGTTGCTCGTCGACCAGCGTCTTGCTGATCCGGGTCGCGTTGGACGCGGTCTTCACCAGGTTCGGTGCCGCGTCCGCGTAGGCGTTGGCCACCGCCGGTAAGACTGAGAGGTCATGCCTGAAGGCGGGAAGGCTCGGCTCCAGCCTGGCCAGAAACGAATCCAGGTCGCTCAGCGACTGGCCAAGCTGTGGGCCCCGCCCGCTGAACGCTTGCGCGAGGGCACCCAGTGACTCGTTGAGCTTCGGCGGGTCGATGTGCGCCAGGACCGACACCAATTGTTGGAATACCGTGTTGATTTCGACCATGACGTGCTGACCCTGCAGCGTCTGGCCGGCGTGCAGCCGCTGGGCCGCGGGTTGGTCAGGTTCGACCAGCTGGACGGACTTCGCGCCGAACACCGTCGACGACGCGATGTCGACGAGCACGTTGGCGGGAATGAAGCGCATTTGCGACGGGTCCATCGCCAGGTGGATGGCCGCTTGGCCGTTGGGCAGCGATTCGACAGAGGCGACCTTACCCACCTGTACGCCGCGCATCTTGACCTTGGCATCCGGGTTCATCACCAGGCCGGCGCGTTGCGAGATCACGGTCACCGGCACGCTTTCGGTGAAGGAGCCCTGAAAGAGACCCACCGCCAAGGCGAAAATCAGGCCAATGATGACGACGGTCGCCAACCCGAGCAACGGCGCCAGATAGCTTCGCCCGGCGGGCCGGGCATGACCGGCGCGCGCAGGTCGACCGGCCGCCGCGCGACCCGCTGGCACACTCTGCGTCACTGCCGTTCCACCTCCTTCGCTAACCGGACAGGTTGAAGTTGCCGTTCGTACCGTAGATAGACAGCGAGACCAACAGCGTTACCGAGACCACGACGATGAGCGAGGTGCGCACCGCGTTGCCGGTCGCATTGCCGACGCCGGCCGGCCCCCCCGACGCGAAATAGCCGTAGTAGGTGTGGATCAGCAGGATGGTGAGCGCCATCAGGATGGCCTGCAGGAACGACCACAACAAGTCGATCGGGTTCAGGAACGTGTTGAAGTAGTGCTGATACAAGCCCTGCGACTGCCCGAGCAGGAACGTCGTGGTGAACTGACTGGCTACGAACGACAGGATCACGGCGATGGCGTACAACGGCGTGATGGCCATCATTCCCGCCAGGATCCTGGTGCTCACCAGGTAGGAAACCGGCCGGATGGCCATGCTCTCCAAAGCATCGACTTCTTCGTTGATCCGCATCGCACCCAGCTGAGCGGTCACGCCCGCGCCGAAGGTGGCCGCCAGACCGATCCCGGCGACCACCGGCGCCGCGATGCGCACATTGATGAATGCGGACAAAAAACCCGTCAGCGCTTCGATGCCGATGTTGCCCAGCGAGGTGTAGCCCTGAATCGCCAGGGTGCCGCCCGCCGCCAGGGTCAGGAAGCCGACGATCACCACGGTTCCGCCGATCATCGCCAAAGTACCCGCGCCCATGCTGATCTCGGCGACGAGTCGAACGACTTCGCGCGTGTAATGGGTGGCCGCGAAGGGCACCCCGGCGAGCGCCTTGCCGTAGAACAGGGTGTGGTCGCCGATCCGGCCCAGCGAGGCGACCGGCCTCTCCAGCTGGCGGAAAAATCGCGGATATGCGGCCCTCAGCGCCATTGGCCGTCCCTACTTCGCCGTCATCTTGATGCCGATCGCGGTGACGACCACGTTGACGACGAACAGGGACATGAAGGCATAGACCACGGTTTCATTCACCGCGTTGCCAACGGCCTTGGCGCCGCCGCCGGTGATCGACAGGCCCCGATAGCAGGCAACCAAGCCGGCGATGAGGCCGAAAAGCGCTGCCTTGACGCAGGAAATGATCACCTCGGGCACGCCGGTGAGCAGAGTGATACCCGCGGCGAACGCGCCGGGATTGACGTCCTGCACAAACACCGAAAAGACGTAACCGCCAAGGACGCCGATGATGACGACGAGGCTGTTGAGCAGGAAGGCGACCAAACCGGAAGCCAGCATGCGCGGGGTTACCAACCGTTGCACCGGGTTGATGCCCAGCACCTCCATCGCGTCGATTTCCTCGCGAATGGTTCGCGCGCCCAGGTCCGCACACATTGCCGTAGCGCCCGCCCCCGCCACGATCAAAACCGTGACCAGCGGTCCGAGCTGGGTGACCGCGCCGAACGCGGCGCCCGCACCGGACAGATCCGCCGCGCCCAGTTCGCGCAGCAGGATGTTGAGCGTGAAGCTGACGAGGACGGTGAACGGGATCGCCACCAACAACGTTGGGGCCAGCGACACCCGCGCGACAAACCAGGATTGCTCAAGGAACTCCCGCCACTGAAACGGCCGGCGGAACAAGAACTTGACCGCATCGGCCGACATCGCGCACAGTGCTCCGACGGCCTGCATGGGCCCCGAGATGTCCCATTTCAGTTTCAGCTGCGGCAATCCCGCTGACCAACGGTCTGCGCCCGTGGTTGCCATCGGCCTCAAACCCTTTCCTGAGTTACGAGACCGACAGTCTTGTTCTCGCGTACTGACTGCTGTAGATTTAGCTGAACCGATGGCCATGAAGGCGTGCAGGCGACGACGAAACGCCTTGCGGGCGGCCGGAATCCGGCACCTGACCCGGGCATGACAGCGCTGTCCATCCTCACGCCAGGACCTCCGTTCTGTCGCGTGAGTTGACGCTCCAAAACGTGGGGCCCCATGTCTTGAAGCGTCCGGCGATTATGACTCATGCCGGGTCCGGACGGAACGGAAAACGCATAACCGTTATCCGACAAGCAATCAGCAGTCCGCTTAGCCGGGGCGAATGTGTCAGCACAGCCGCGACGGTCGGCTCGAACATCGACGACACCTCCGGTCCTAGGTGACGGCGCCGGCCGTCTTGAGTTCGATGATGCGGTCCCAGTCGAATCCGAGTTCCATCAAGATCTCGTCCGTCTGCTCGGCGAATCCGGGCGCCGGCCCGGTCTGTGGGGCCGCGACGTCGAATTGGACCGGGTTCGCGACCAACTCGAGTTCGCCCGCCTGCACGATGTACTCGTTGGCACGGACCTGCGCGTCGTTGGCGGCCTGCAAGGTGTCCTGGACGGGCGCCCAGGGACCGGCCAGCGTGGTGAAGCGTTCGCTCCACTCGGCCAGCGTGCGGGTTTCGATGGCCTTGGTCAGGAGCTCCACCGCCTCCGCCGTGTTGGCGGCGATCTTCTCCACCGTTGCAAAGCGCGGGTCGTCGGCCAACTCCGGTAGGTCGACGTGCCGGCACACGTCGGCCCAGAACTTGGTGGGCTGCATCATCACGAAGGAGATGTAGCGTCCGTCGGACGTCGTGTAGAGCCCGACCAACGGGTTGTTGGGAGCGCCGTGTACACCGGGTGGCGGTGCTTCAAGCCGCTGGCCCAGATGGTTCGTCAGCGCGACCGTGTGTCCCATCGACCAAAGGCCGCTGCCCAACAGCGACACGTCGACGACGGACGGCTCACCGGAGCGTTCCCGCTTCAGCAGGGCCGCCGCGATGCCGCCCGCGAGATTCGTGCCCGAGATGGTGTCGCCGTAGGCGGGCCCCGGCGGCGCGATCATCCCCGGCATCCCCGCCGGCGTGATGGTCGCGGCGGTTCCGGCCCGGCACCAGAACGCGGTCATGTCGTAGCCACCCTTGACCGACTCTTCGCCGCGCGGACCGAGCGCGCTGCCACGCGCGTAGATGATCTGCGGGTTCACCGCCCGAATGTCGTCGACGTCGATCCCGAACTTCTGGCGCGCGCCCGGCAGGAAGCTGGTCAGGAACACGTCCGACCGTCGCGCCAGCTCATAGAGCACTTCCTTGCCCTCGGGCACCGACATGTCCAGCCCGATGCTGCGCTTGCCGCGGTTCGCGTGTTCGATGTTGGGGTTGGGGTCGCCTTCGACGCGCAGCATGCCGGTCTGTCGCAGGCCCCGCTGCGGATCGCCGGTCACCGCGTGCTCGACCTTGACGACGTCGGCGCCCCACTCGGCGAGCACGGCGCCCGCCGACGGGACGAACCCGTACATGGCGACCTCCAGGACGCGGATGCCCTCCAGCGGCCTCACGCCGGAGCTCCCGGCGCCGGCACCGCAAACGTCTTGCTCTCCAAGAACTCCTCCAAACCGGCCACGCCCATCTCTCGGCCCACCCCCGATTGCTTGAAGCCCCCGAACGGGCTGTCCGCGCCGAAGTAGTTGCCGCCGTTGATCGAGAAGGAGCCGGCCCGGATCCGGCGCGCCACCGCGAGCGCACGGTCCTCATCGCGGCTGAAGACGGCACCCGCCAGGCCGTAGATCGAGTTGTTGGCGATGCGCACCGCGTCGTCGTCATCGTCGAACGCGATCACGACCAGCACCGGCCCGAAGATCTCCTCCTGCGCGATCTCGCTGTCGGGATCGACATTGGTGAGCAGCGTCGGCGCATAGAAGTAGCCCGGGTCCAGCCGCTTGCCGCCGGTGACCAACGTCGCGCCCGCGGCGACGGCGCGCTGGACCATGCCGTCCACCTTGTCGCGCTGGCGCTCGTTGATCAGTGGGCCCATGTAGGTTTTCGGATCCGCGGGGTCGCCGTGTCGGACGTGGGCGAAGTTCTGCGCGATCAGCTCGACGATCTCGTCGTGGTGCGACCTGGG
This sequence comes from Mycobacterium sp. E2497, assembly GCF_001668695.1. Lineage (NCBI taxonomy): Bacteria > Bacillati > Actinomycetota > Actinomycetes > Mycobacteriales > Mycobacteriaceae > Mycobacterium > Mycobacterium sp. E2497. The sequence continues at coordinate 19,221 of NZ_LZKD01000190.1, read as the reverse complement.
CACCAGCAGCCGCGACGTCAGGGCACACCCCTGCCCCGCGTGGGTCACCATGCTGAACGCCGCGAACGTCGCAGCGCCGGCGAAGTCCGCGTCGTCGAGCATGATGGCCGCCGACTTGCCACCCAGCTCCAGAAACACGCGCTTGACCGTCCCACTGGCGGCGGCCATGATCTTGCGCCCCACCGCCGTCGATCCGGTGAAGGTGACGACGTCGACGTCGGGGCTGGTGGTCAGCGCCTCGCCCGCCTCGGGGCCCGAGGAGCTGATCACGTTCACCACACCGTCGGGCATGTCGGTGTGTTCGGCGATCAGCTCACCGAGCGCCAACGTGACCAACGGTGTGTCCGGCGCACCCTTGAGGACCACGGTGCACCCCGCGGCCAGGGCGGGGGCGAGCTTCGCCAATGCCAGCTGGTTCGGGTAGTTGTAGGCGATGATCGCCGCGACCACGCCGGCGGCTTCCTTTTCCACCCAGCGGTGATGGAGCATGCCGCGCGACTCCTTCTCCCCGAGGTCCTCGGAGAACCGGTAGGTGCGCAGCAGATCCGCGTAGAACCGCACGATGCCGATCGGCTCGTCGAGCTGGGCGCCGTGCGTGAGCGCTCGGGTGGCGCCGACCTCGGCGATGGTCAGCTCACGCAACTCGTCGGCGTGGTCGATCAGCGCCCGATGCAGCTGGTCGAGGCAGCGGATGCGCAACTCGACATCGGTCGGCCAGCTGGTCGTGTCGAACGCGTCCCGGGCCGCCGCGATCGCGGCTTCGGCCTGCCCGGCACCGGCGTCCGGCGCATGCCCGACGACCGCGCCGGTGGCGGGATTGATCGACGGGAAGGTTGCGTCGGCGGCGACCAACCGGCCACCGATCAAGAGCCGGCGGTCGACGTGTGACTCAGGCGCGGCATCCGCGGCGGGTTCTGCCGTGTCCTGGGCAGGCATTCCGTACCCCCTGGTGACGGTTACGATAATTTGATTCTCTTCCGCGGCGAATCTTACATTCGACTCTCGATAATTCAAGAAACTCTCAGGAATGGGAGCGGGCCGCTGACCAGCGACCCGAGCGGCAGCGGTTGCCGGGGACAAGCAGTTTGACGCAGGCCAAACACGGTTTCCCGGGTATCTTGCAACCCGATCCGGCGTGAGAGTAGGGTTCTCATAATTGCAAGCGTGATTCTTTGTGACTGAGACGGTCACCTGTGGAGTAGAGGCCTCAACGTGAAGACTGCGGTGGTCACCGGTGGCGGGTCCGGCATCGGTCTCGCCGTCGCACAACGGCTGCGAGCCGACGGCCTCGACGTCGCCACGATCGATCTCCGACCGTCGGACGGCGACCACTGCTTCACCGCCGACGTCACCGACCGGTCGCAGCTGGATGCCGCCTTCGCTGCGATCCGCGCCCAGCTGGGGCCCGTCACGGTCCTCGTCAACGCAGCGGGGCTGGACGGCTTCAAGCGCTTCACGAACATCACGTTCGAGGACTGGCAGCGGGTGATCGACGTGAACCTCAACGGGGTCTTCCACACCATTCAGGCGGTGTTGCCCGACATGATCCAGGCGAAGTGGGGGCGGATCGTCAACATCTCCTCGTCGAGCACCCATTCCGGCGCGCCCTATATGAGCCATTACGTCGCGGCCAAGTCCGCGGTCAACGGGCTCACCAAGTCCCTGGCACTCGAGTACGGCCCCGCCGGCATCACGGTCAACGCGGTGCCGCCGGGTTTCATCGACACCCCGATGCTGCGCGCCGCGGCGAAGAACGGCTTCCTGGGCGATATCGACGAGACCATCGCGCGGACCCCGGTGCGCCGGATGGGTAAGCCGGAGGACATCGCGGCGGCATGCGCCTTCCTGGTGTCCGACGAGGCGGGCTACATCACCGGTCAGCTGTTGGGCGTCAACGGCGGTCGCAACACCTGAGACACCGGTCTTCGGTGACCAATCGGAAGGAGAAGCGGTGGGAGAGGGCGCACACGGGCGCGTGCGGGGGAAGGTCGCCTTCGTGACCGGCGCGGCTCGCGGCCAGGGCCGCAGCCACGCGGTGCGATTGGCCGAGGAGGGCGCCGACGTCATCGCCGTCGACCTGTGCTGTGATATCGACACCATCGGCTACTCGATGGCCGCGCCCGAGGATCTCGACGAGACCGCGCGGCTCGTGGAGAAGACCGGCCAAGCCGTCGTGACCGCCCGCGCCGACGTGCGCGACGCCGCACAACTGCGCGACGCGCTGGACGCCGGGCTCGCCGAGTTCGGTCACCTCGACATCGTGGTAGCGCAGGCCGGAGTGGCCGGCATGAAGGGCGAGCCGCCGCTGCAGGCGTGGTGCGACGTGATCAACACCAACCTGATCGGCACCATCAACGCCATCCAGGTCGCGTTGCCGCACCTGGGGACCGGCGCGTCGATCATCGCCACCGGATCCACCGCCGCGCTGATGGACACCGCCAAAAAGGACAACCCCGGCGCCGACCCCGGCGGAATGGCCTACATCCACTCCAAGCGCGCGATCGCGCACTACGTGCACGACCTGGCAACCGAGCTGGCCCCGTTGGGGATTCGCGCCAACGCCGTGCACCCCACGAACACCAACACCCCCATGCTGCAGAGCGAGCCGATGTACCGCTCGTTCCGGCCGGACCTCGAACACCCGACCCGGGCGGACGCCGAGCCCGTGTTCGGCGTGCAACAGGCGATGAGGATTCCCTACGTGGAACCGGAAGACATCAGCAACGCCGTGCTGTGGTTGGCCTCCGACGAGGCCAGGTACGTCACCGGCATGCAGCTGCGCGTCGACGCCGGCGGCTATCTGAAGTGGTACGACTACCACAACTAAAGAAGCGCCCCAACTCGATCGAACCCCGCAACGAACCACGCAAGGAGACACCGTGAAGGTCTGGGTTGATCCAGAGCGCTGCCAGGGCCACACCCTGTGCGCGATGATCGCGCCGGAGTCGTTTCGGCTCAGCGACATCGACGGCAGTTCGTCCGCGGTCGACGAAGTGGTGCCCGCCGATCGGCAGGACCAGGTTCGTGAAGCCGCCCAATCATGCCCCGAGCAGGCCATCATCATCACCGAAGACGCCTGAACCGCGCCCGGATTGACCGACGAAATACGCAGGGAGACAGAGCTTTGAGTGTCGACGACGTCGTCAGCGACAGCGACCGCAAGAAGAACCAATACCACTTCGATCGGCATTCCGCGGAGTACCGGTCGCAGTTCTCGGCGATCACCAAGGAGATGCACGCCAAGTGCCCGATGGCGTGGAGTGATACCTATGGCGGCCATTGGGTGGCGGCCGGCAGCCACGAGGTGTTCGAACTGGCCCGCTGCCCCGCCGTGTCCAACGACCACGACATCCACGGCGAACGCCGTGGCTACAAAGGCATTTCGATCCCGACCGCCAGCCGCGTCAGCGCCGTGCGCGGCGGCATCCTGGAGATGGACGACCCCGAGCACCGCATCTACCGCACCGTGCTCAACCCCTACCTGTCGCCGGCCGCGGTCAAGCGCTGGGAGCCGTTCATCGACGACGTGACGCGCGCCTGCCTCGACGAAAAGATCGAGGGTGGCAGCATCGACTTCGTCGACGACCTGGCCAACGTCGTTCCGGCCGTCCTGACGTTGGCGATGATGGGCATCCCGCTCAAGAAGTGGAACATGTACAGCGAGCCGGTCCATGCCGCGGTGTACACGCCCGAACACTCCCCCGATATCGAGCGCGTCACCGAAATGCACAAGCAGATGGGTCTCGACATGGTGAACAACATGCTCGAGATCCGTGAGAACCCGCGGCCGGGAATCGTGAATGCCCTGCTGCAGATGCGCATCGACGGGGAGCCGGCGCCGGACTTGGAAATCCTGGGCAACCTCGGCCTGGTCATCGGCGGCGGGTTCGACACCACGACCGCCCTGACCGCGCATTCGTTGGAGTGGCTTTCCGGGCACCCCGAGCAACGCGACCTGCTCAGCAGGGAACGCAGAACGCTGCTCGACCCCGCGACCGAGGAGTTCTTGCGCTACTTCACTCCGGCCCCCGGCGACGGCCGGACGTTCTCCGACGACGTGGAACTCGACGGCACCCGGTTCAAGGAGGGCGAGCGGCTGTGGATCTCCTGGGCGATGGCCAACCGCGACGCCGCGGTGTTCCACGACCCCGACGAGATCGTCCTCGACCGTAAAGGCAACCGGCACTTCAGCTTCGGACTTGGCGTGCATCGGTGTGCCGGGTCGAACGTGGCTCGCACCGTGTTCAAGTCCATGCTCACCGCGGTGCTCGACCGGATGCCGGACTATCGCTGCGACCCCGAGGGCACCATCCACTACGAGACGATCGGCGTCATCCAGGGCATGCGCAAGCTCCCGGCCACCTTCACCCCCGGCCGCAGGGTAGGGGCCGGCCTGGACGAGACACTGGACAAGCTGCAGCGCATTGTCGACGAGCAGGAACTCGCCAGGCCGATCACCGAACGTAAGGAAGCCGCCGTCATCGACTGACATCCGGCGTCGCTACGCGGGAGGAGGGCCGTCGTTGACCGCGCCAATTTCTCCGAGTACGCCTGTTCAGCGTGGCCGCACTCTATATTCAGGCCAGGCGCGTGCGCAGAGACGGGAGACGCATCGGTGAAGACTTTCGCAGCAAGCCTTGCGCTTGCCACCGCCGCACTGACCGTCGCACCGGCCGCACACGCGGACATCCAGGTCGGCAACTACAGGGTGGACACCAACCGGGATCCCGGCCACATCTGGATCTGGGCGATCCGGCCGTGCAGATACGATCAAGGACCGGAATGCCTGACGATCCAAGCGATTCCGCAACCCAACGGACAAGCGGCGCCCTGGAAGTCAGACGCACATCTGTCCAACGGTCGCTACACCATGGCCGTTGACGTGCCCGACGGTGTGCGCTGCGTGGTCCAGTTCTTTCCCTCGCATGACGTTTACTCGTGGGATGCGGCGACGATGGCGGGTCAGGTCGACTCGACGTTCGACACCGGCTGCGGTGGCGGACCGGGGGGCACCGCCAGCTATCCGTTTTCGCTCGTGCGATGGTAGCCGCGACCGGAGTCAGTCGATCAGGAAAGTGACGGGCAGTAAGCGCAATGGCTGAGGCGAAGGAACCGCAAGATTCGGCCACCTCGAAAGCCGACGTGAAGGCGTTGCTCGAGGAAGCCGAGGCCGAAGCGGCCGAGGCCGAAGCACTGGCGGCCGCGGCGCGTGCTCGCGCCCGCGCCGCCCGGCGGCGGCGGGAAGCGCAGGCCCAGGCGGAGAAAGAGGCCGAGGCCAATACCGTCGAGGCGGCCCCGGACGCCGACGAGGACGCGACCGACACCGCCGAAGCAGAGGCCGAAGGCGATGTCGCCGACGCTGCCGAAGCCGCCGGCGAAGCGGGGACCGATGAAGACGTCACCGACGAAACCACGAAAGAAGCGGAGTCGGATTCCGAGCCGGCCCGCTCGCGGCGACGCGTCCGTCTGCCAGCGTGGTCCGTGACGTGGAAAGCGGCCGTCATCGTTCTCATCTGCGCCTTCGTCGCGGCCAGCGGATACATGATGTGGGAACGGCATGAGACGACCGAGCGCGAGCAGCGCACCGCGAACTTCATCGCGGGGGCCAAGCAGGGTGTGGTCAACATGTTTTCGATGGACTTCAACCGGGCCAAGGAGGACGTCCAGCGGGTGATCGACAGCTCGACCGGCCAGTTCAGGGACGACTTCCAGCAGCGCGCGAAAGATTTCACGACGGTTGTCGAGCAGTCCAAAGTGGTGACCCAGGGAAGCGTGAATGCGGCGGCCGTGCAATCCATCGAGGGGAATTCCGCATTGGTGCTCGTCGCGGCGTCATCGCGAATCAGCAACGCCGCGGGCGCCAAAGACGAGCCGCGCAATTGGCGGCTCAAGGTGACCGTCACAGACGACGGCGGGCAATACAAGATGTCCAAACTGGAGTTCGTTCCGTGAGCGAGGACAACCGCGACATCGACGTCGCCGACGACTCTCCCGACCAGACCGAAGACAGCGGACGTCGCAGACCCCGGGTGCGCCCCAAGGTGAAAGTCGTTCCAATTCTTCTGCTTTCGCTCCTGCTGATCTCCGGTGGCGTGGCGACGTGGCTGTACTTCACCCAGTACCGGCCCGATAAGCAAACCGACGCCGGCGTCGCGAACGCCGTCGTCACTGCCGCGTCCGACGGAACGGTCGCCTTGCTGTCGTACTCGCCCGACACGCTCGACAAAGACTTCGCCGCCGCAAAGTCGCACCTGTCCGGGGATTTCCTGTCGTACTACAACCAGTTCACCGAGCAGATCGTCGCTCCGGCGGCCAAACAGAAGTCGCTGAAAACCAGCGCCCGGGTGATCGGGGCCGCGGTCTCGGAGCTACATCCGAATTCGGCGATCGTGCTGGTACTGGTCGACCAGAGCACCACCAGCAAGGACAACCCGGACCCGGCGATGGCGTCCAGCAGCGTGCTGGTGAGTTTGAGCCGCGTCAACGGCACCTGGCTGATCACCAAGTTCGACCCGGTCTAGCAACCCGGTTCCCTTGGCCAGGGAGCTAACTCCGCGGCAGCCCGAGCACCCGCTGGGCGATGATGTTGCGCTGGATCTCCGAGGTGCCCCCGGCGATCGTCCCGGAAAAGCTGCGGGCATAACGCTCGAACCAGCTCGCGAAATAATGGTCGAGGTTCATGTGCGCGTAGGGCCCGGTCAGGCCCGGGTGAACGAGCCCGTCGGCTCCCGCCGACGTCAGTGCGAGCTCCATCGCGCGCAGCTCGGCCTCGGACCCGAGCAGCTTGAGCACCGAGATCGCCGCCACGTCGTCTTCGCCACGCGCGGCGCGGGCCAGGGCAACCGAGCCCAGCAGGCGCAGCGCCTGTTTGTCCATGATGGTGCTGGCGTACTGGTCGCGCTCGACCTCGGTGCCGGGATGGAAGTCGTCGATCATGTTGTCGAGTCGATCGGCGAAACCCAGCCACATCATCGTGCGTTCGTGCCCCAGCGACCCGTTGGCGACCCGCCAGCCCTGGTCGAGCTCGCCGACCAGATTCTCCGCCGGTACCCGGGCGTCGGTGAAGAACACCTCGTTGAAATCCAGGTCATCGGCGCCGCAGATCGACGGGAACGGCCGGCGCACGACTCCCGGGGTGTCGGTGGGGATGATCAGCGCGCTGATCCCCTTGTGCTTGGGCGCATCCGGGTTGGTGCGCACAAACGTCAGCAGGACGTCGGCGTCGTGGGCGCCCGAAGTCCACACCTTCTGCCCGTTGACCACGAAGTGATCGCCGTCCAAGACGGCGCGGGTGCGCAACGACGCCAGGTCGGAGCCCGCGCTGGGTTCACTCATCCCCAGCGATGCGGTGATCTCGGCCCGCAGTATCGGTACCGCCCAGCGCCGCTTCTGTTCCTCGCTGCCGAACGACAACAGCGACGCCGCAACGATGTTCACGCCCTGCGGGTTGAAGCTGTGGTAGATCCGGCGGCGGCTGAGCTCCTCCAGATAGACGAACTGCTGAATGACCGTCGCGTTGCGGCCCCCGAAATCCGGCGGCTGGCTCGGCAGCAGCCAGCCGTTGTCGAACAACAGCCGCTGCCAGTCGCGTGCCCACTGCGGCATATGCGACACCGAACGAGGCCGCTCGCGCGTTTCGCTTGCGGGAGGCAGGTTTTCGTCGAGGAAGGCCGCGAACTCCGCCCGAAACGCCTCGACGTCGGAATCAAAAGTCAGCTGCACGGTACTCCTCCGCGATGCGCGCACGGTGCTCGGCGGCGCCGCCGAGCATCAACTCACCGGCCTTGGCGCGCTTCAGCGCGAACTGCAGATCGTTCTCCCACGTGAATCCCATTGCGCCATGGAGCTGTAAACCATGCCGGAATACCAGCGACTGGCACTCACCTGCCGACGCCTTGGCCATGGCCGCGGCGAGCCGGCGGCGGGGATCGTCGGCGGCGATCGTCAGCGCCGCGAAGTAGGCCAGGGCCCGAGCCCGTTCGACGGCGACGTGCATGTCCGCGGCCTTGTGCTGGACGGCCTGGAACGACCCGATCGGCACACCGAATTGTTGACGGCTGCGGACGTGCTCGAGCGCCAGGTCGAGGATGCGCTGACACGCGCCGACCATGGTGATCGCCATGCCCGTCAGCGCCATGTGGTGGGCGCGCTCGGAGTCGACGGCGAGCCGGGCGCTGTCGGGCACCCGGACTTCGCAGAACGACAGGTCGGCGACGTGCAAGACGGGGTCGAAGACCGCGACCCGACGCGCGGACACCCGGTTGGACGCGGTGAGGAAAACCCCGGCATCGGTCACCACGGCCAGGCGGTCGACGCGGTCGCCGTCGAGGACATGCCGTGCCGTACCGTCCAACACCCAACCGTCGGCGTCCCGGTGTGCCACCACCCCGCCGTAGACGGCGGTGCCCGACTCGTGCGGATCGAACTGGTCACCCACCAATGGGGCGAACTGGCTCATCGTCGCCAGGAAGGGAGTGGGGTCGGTCGCGTGCCCCAACTCTTCGAGCACGATGGCCAATTCGACGGCGCTGGCGGGATCGTGCAGCTCGGTCCAGCCCTGGTCCACATACGACTTCCACAAGGGACTGGGGTCGACGCCGTCCTCGGCCACACCGCGCACCAGTGCGGGTGGGCACTGCTTGCCGACGGCGTCGCGAACAGTTTTCTGCCACAGCCGTTGATCGGCATCGAACTCCAACAGCATGAAGGCCGCCTCCCTGTCATCACCGCCAGCGCGAGAATAACATTCTCGCATCCGGAAGTAATAATCTCGGAATCGGGTTATGGGGTCACAACGGCGGCCCGGCGGCTATCGACGTCGACCGCGTTGACCGGTTGCGATGCGAGACTGCGCTCGGGGCATTGCGACACCGGCGCCCGGACGAAGGAGAAGACATTGGATCGCGAAACCTACCAACGGGGGCTACACATCCGGTCCGAGGTGCTCGGCGAGGAGTATGTCAACCGCGCCGTGGCCGACGCGGACGATTTCACCAAGCCACTGCAGGACCTCGTCACCGAATACTGTTGGGGCGCGGTGTGGGGCCGCGACGAGTTGTCCCGGAAAACACGCAGCATGCTCAACCTGGCGATGATCTCGGTGCTGAATCGGCCGAACGAATTGCGCACGCACGTCAAGGCGGCGCTGACCAACGGCGTCACCCGCGAGGAGATTCGCGAGATCTTCCTGCAGGTTGCCATCTACGCGGGGGTGCCGGCCGCGGTCGACAGCTTCCGCATCGCCGGTGAGGCGTTCGCCGAACTAGAACGGGACTAGGGAATCGTTGTGCCGCTCGGCTTTGTCGGGCTGGGCAACATGTGTTGGGGGGCCCGTCGCGCGTCGTCGCCGAACGACGTCGCCGACCGCACGGCCGCCCGGCCTAGCCGGTCCGCTCCGTGTGCATAGAGGCGGATGGCCCTTATCCGTGAGACCGAGAATGGTATTATCCGGATTAAAGAACGATACTTGCAGAGCCGACGGGAAACCGCCCGCCACCAGGGGCGACTACTAAACGAAATGCTTACCGAAAACCCATTGATTGACGATCGAGAAAAATGTTAGCTTATCTATCATATGGTCCGGCCCTGTCCGCTTTGGCTGCCGGAGCCGAAGGATGGCTTAGATGATCGAACAGGCTGACGGGACACGCACACCGCTGATCGACGCGAGCGTGCACATCTTCTTTCCGTCCAACGAGGACCTGCGCTCCGTCTTGCGCGAGCCGTTCAAGAGCCGCGGCTTCCCCGATTACGAGATGGACTGGTACGGCGCACCAGGGGGCGAATACGCTCCGAACACGAAGGGGCCGGACCGTCAGTACCCCGGTTCGGATCCGGAATTCGTTGCCGACGAACTTTTTTCGAAACGCGGCGTGGACCTGGCGATCCTGCATCCGATGGGACGCGGCATCATGCCCGACCGACACCTGGGCAGCGCTCTGCACGCCGCCCACAACGAGATGATGGTCTCGCGCTGGCTGGACTCCGAACGGTTCGGCGACCGGTTCCGCGGCACGATCCGCGTCAACCCCGACGACATCGCCGGCGCGCTGCGCGAAATCGAGAAATGGCGTTCGCATCCGCGTGTGGTGCAGATCGGGATTCCGCTGCAGGCCCGCGAACTCTACGGGAAACCGCAGTTCTGGCCGCTGTGGGAAGCCGCCGTCGATGCGAACCTTCCGGTGGCGGCGCATATCGAGACGGGCGAGGGCATCGCGTTTCCGCCGACTCCGTCCGGACATACCCGCACCTACGAGCAATACGTCGGCTTCATGGCGCTGAACTACCTGTACCACTTGATGAACATGATCGCCGAGGGCGTGTTCGAGCGTTTCCCGGGCTTGAAGTTCGTTTGGGCTGACGGCGCCGCGGACTTCCTCACGCCGTTCATTTGGCGGATGGACACGTTCGGCCGGCCGCACCTGGAACAGACGCCGTGGGCGCCACGGATCCCCAGCGACTACCTCCCCGGCCACGTGTATTTCGTGCAGGGCAGCCTCGACGGTCCGCCGGACGAGGAGTTCGCCGGTGAGTGGTTCAACTTCACCGGCAAGGAGAACATGGTGATGTTCGGCTCCAGCTATCCACACTGGCAGTGCGGTGACATCCGTAAGCTGCCGCGTTCGCTGTCCGCCGAACAGTACGACAAGGTGTGTTGGCGCAATGCGGCCGACCTGTACGGGATCGACGTTTCGGTCGACCTGGCGGCAGGCTAGTCGCAGAATATTGACAAGGGAGACCGTGAGGAGATCGACATGACCCTGACACATGCCCAAGAGCGCGTTCCCGCCGCCGAGCGCATTGCCGTCCGGTGTGTCGACTCGGATGTGCACCCGTATCCCAAGAGGGGTGAGCTGGTCGAATACATCCCGGAGCCGTGGCGCAGCAAGTACTTCCTCAGCCGTCGAGTCGGCGAACAGATTTACTACGACGCGCCAGACTATGCCCATGCCTACGCGATGCGAGTCGACACCTTCCCCGCGGATGGCGAATTCGCTTGCAGCGACCCGGATATGGCGTTCCGGCAGCTGATCATGGAAGCTGGTGCGGATATCGCGGTGCTCGAGCCCCTCGGCGCGGCCACCCGCATTCCGGAGGCCACCCACGCATTTACCTGCGCCCTCAATGACTGGCAGGCAAACCACTGGCTGGACAGCCACAACAACTGGCATGAGCGTTGGCGCGGTTCGATCGCCGTGACCATCGAGGATCCGGACGGCGCCGCAAGCCAAATCGAGAAGTGGGCAGGCCATCCCTACATGGCGCAGATCCTCATCAAGGCGGAGCCCCGCCCGTCATGGGGCGACCCGAAGTACGACCCGATCTGGGCGGCGGCCACCAAACACGACATCACGGTCAGCTGCCATCTTGCGCGCGGTGCATACGAAACCCTTCCCATACCGCCGGTGGGGCTCCCCAGCTACAACCACGACTTCATGGTGACGTATTCGCTGCTGGCCGCGAACCAGGTGATGAGCCTGATCTTCGATGGCGTATTCGACCGGTTCCCGACCCTGCGCATCGTGTTCGTCGAACACGCCTTCAGCTGGATCCTCCCGCTCATGTGGCGGATGGACGCGATCTACGAAGCCCGGAAATCGTGGATGGACATCAAGCGCAAGCCGAGTGAATACGTCAAGCAACACATCAAGTTCACCACCCAGCCGCTGGACTACCCGGAGGACAAGACCGAGTTGACCCGCGCCCTGGAGTGGATGGAGTGCGACAAAATCCTCCTCTACTCGTCGGACTACCCGCACTGGACGTTCGATGACCCCCGCTGGTTGGTCAAGCACCTGCCCAAGGCGGCGCGGGACGCGGTGATGTTCAAGAACGGCATCGCGACTTATCACCTTCCGGAGACGGTGCCGGCCCTCGAGGGTCAGGTCCGGGTGTACTGAATTGGCGCCTGAAGACGAAGGGGCAACCACAGAGCGGCCCCAGCCCCGCCTCGCCCAGGGCCGCGAGCACGCCGTCGCGACGGTAGACGAAATCCCGCCGGGCAGCCATAAAATGGTGCCCATCGGCCGACACGGCGTTGGTGTCTACAACGTCAATGGCACCTTCTACGCGATCGCCAATTACTGCCCGCACCAGGGCGGTCCGCTGTGCTCGGGGCGGCCCCGTGGACGCACGATCGTCGACGAGACCGCCGCCGGCGACGCGGTGATGGTGCGGGATCTGGAATACATCTACTGCCCCTGGCATCAATGGGGTTTCGAGCTTGCGACCGGCACAACCGCGGTCAAGCCGGAGTGGAGCATCCGCACCTACCCTGTGCGGGTCGTCGGCAACGACGTTCTGGTGATGGCCTGACTACGGGAGCATCGGTGTCAACTATCGAGGTGAATGGTGGAAACGTTGTCTACGAAATCCTCGGTGGGACAGGCGATCTCATTGCATTGACGCCGGGCGGCCGGTTCAGCAAGGAGATTGAAGGCCTGCGTCCGCTCGCCGAGGCTCTGGTCGCCGGCGGCTATCGAGTGCTGCTGTGGGACCGGCCGAACTGCGGGGCCTCGGATGTGCAGTTCTACGGCCAAAGCGAGTCACACATGCGCGCCGAGACACTGCACAAGCTGGTAACCGGACTGGGATTCGAGCGCTGCATCCTCGCCGGGGGTTCCGGCGGGGCGAGGGATTCCATGCTGACGACGATGCTCTACCCCGAGATGGTCACCAAGCTCGTGGTATGGAACATCGTCGGCGGCATCTACGGCACCTTCGTGCTCGGCTCCTTCTACATCATCCCGAGCATTCTCGCGGTGCGCGGCACCGGAATGGACGGCGTGGTGAAGGTGCACGAATGGCGCGAACGCATCGCGGAGAACCCGAACAACAAGCAGCGATTCCTGGACTTCGACAAAGACGAATTCCTCAAGGTCATGTTGCGCTGGCTCAACGCATTCGTTTCCAAGCCCGGCCAGACCATTCCGGGCGTCGAGGACGAAATGTTCGACCGCATCAAGGTTCCGACGTTGATCATTCGCGGCGGCGAGAACGACATGGATCACCCCAAACGGACGTCGCTCGAGGTGAGTTGCTTGATCAAGGGGTCCAAGCTCATCGACCCGCCCTGGCCGGAGGACGCGTGGGAGCGTGCGTCAGAAGACCGCGCGGCGGGGCGGGTGCAGCACTTCAACATGTTCGACACCTGGGTGCAGGCCGCCCCCGCGATCCTCGAATTCCTGGGCTCGTGATGTCCCTACACCGTGCGAATGTGAACCTCGCAGTTGAGCGATGCCTCGAGGGCGGTGTGAATCCGGCTTTCCGGAACGCGATCCAGGTCGGCTTCGAGCAGGGTTACGTAGACGATGTCGAAGCCGTCATCGCCGGGCACCCTGACGATCTCGCCGGCCAGCCCGAAGGCGGACAGCACGCCGCGCGCGTCCTCATCGGTTCCCCTGCTGATGAAGGTGACGGCGCCGCCCAGCGGTCGAGTTCCAAACGCTTTGGCACACAGGCTCACTCCCACATCCTTGACCACCTCCCCATCGTCGCCGGCGATGAGCATCTCGATCACGCGTCGGCTGGGCGGCATGGCCCCAAGGTTGTTCTCAACTATGTCGTGGCCGAGCTTGCCGACAAGCCCACGGAGCGCGCCCATGCCCTGGCTTAGCTGTGCAGCCGTGAGGGCACCGGAAGGATCGACGTTGACGCGCACTACCGCGGTTCGCATGTGCGCCAGACTAATCGCGACGATGGAGAGCTAGCCGATGGATGTCACCGTTACCGCCTGGCCTGCCTGCACGGCACGGCTGCTGGGCGACCAACCCGGCCAGGGGAGGGAAACCTACCCGACTTATCTCGATCTCGGCGGCTACCGTCCGCTCGCCGACGCCGACGAACTGCTCGGCGAGGTCGGGGGCAGCGGACTGCAAGGCCGGGGCGGCGCCGCCTTTCCGATGGCAGTCAAGCTGCGCGCCGTGCGCGACAATGGGCGCTCCGCCGGTGGTTCGGTGGTTGTCGCCAACGGCGAGGAGGGGGAACCAGCCTCGATCAAGGATCGATGGCTGCTGCGGCACCGCCCGCACCTGATCCTCGACGGGTTGCGGCTGGCCGCGGCGATCGTGGCCGCCGACCGTGCCTACGTCTATTTGTCCGACGCGGAATCGGCCAGCAGTGTGGAAGCCGCGCTCGCCGAGCACGCGTTCGGAGACGTCGCGATCGAGCTGATCAACGTCGCCCCGGGATACATCGCCGGCGAAGAGACCGCGGTCACCCGCGCGATCAACGGCGGACCGGTCAAGCCAACGGACAAGCCGCCTCGGCCCTTCCAGAAGGGCGTCGGCGGGCGGCCCACCCTGGTGAGCAATGTGGAGACGCTGGCCAACCTGCCCTACCTGCAGCGGCACGGTTCGGCGGAGTTCCGCTCGCTGGGCACGTCATCCTCGCCCGGCACCTTCCTGGTGACGTTGACCGGCGGCGGCCGGCCACCGGGCCTCTACGAGGTCCCGCACGGCCTTCCGTTCCGCGAGCTGCTTGCGCTGCACGATGTTTCGCCCGAGCGTGTGCAAGGCGCGCTGCTGGGCGGCTATTTCGCCGGCCTGCTCAACCGCAGCGTGCTGGAAGCGACGTTGGATCACGAGACATTCCGTGGGCTCGGCAGCGGGCTGGGCTGCGGCGCCATCGCGCTGATCGCCGACGACTGCCCGGTGGCGGTCGCCGCCTCGGTGCTGGCCTACTTCGATCGCGAAAACGCCGGCCAATGCGGTTCGTGCTTCAACGGCACCGCCGCGATGGCCGCCGTCGCCGGGGCGCTCCGCGATGGTGCCGCCACGTCGGAGGATCTGGACCGGCTGCGCCGCTGGTCGGTGACGCTGCGCGGCCGCGGGGCCTGCGCCACGCTGGACGCCGCCACCAACGTCGCGGGAACCATGCTCGACCAGTTCCCGCAGGCCGTCGCGCGACATCTCGACAACGCCTGTGAATCGTGCAGTGCCAACGTGTTTCGCGTCGATCGCCCTTACGAGGTGGAGGCGGTGGTGTACGCATGAGTGAGGGCATGAAGATTCATCTCGATCGCACCCTCTGTGACGGCTTCGGCATCTGCGCCAAGCACGCACCTAAATACTTTTCGCTCGACGACTGGGGATACGCCTGCCTGATCGGCGACGGCACCGTCCCCGAGTCCGACCGCGACGCGGTGCTGCGTGCGCTGATGGATTGCCCGGTGCACGCGATTATGGAACTCGACGAGCGCCGACCCGATGACGTGACGCCACCTCTGATCACCGACGAGGATCCGGCGGCGCACCTCAAGACCGAGGCGAACGAAGCCGAATGGGGTTTCACCCGTTGACCGGGCGCCTGGTTATGGCCGGCTCGGAAGCATAAGCTGAAGTAATTCAAAGTCGGGATGGTCCGTTTGGAAGGCCTGGCATGAGGTGGTTTGGTCGTCGTCTGGCCGCCCTTATCGCGGTGGCGTTCGCGTCAATGGCGGCCGCGGTCGCGACGCCGGGAGTCAGCTCGGCGGAATGCGGCTCCAACATGTCGTGGAACCCGGCGACCCGCGAGTGCAAGCCACCGCCGGCGTCGCCGGCGTGGTACACGCCCCCACCGCCATACGCGCCGTCATTCGCGGGGCAGGATGTGCCGCCGCCTCCCCCACAGCCGTGGTGGACATCGGAGCCCCCGATGTGGAGTGTCGGCTTCCACCAGTGGGGGATTTATGTGGGCGGGGTCTGGGTGCCGCTGTGAGGCGGACGGGTCTCGATCGCGCCGGCCTGCTGGTGATAACGTAATTCTCCGATTCGTATAACGGCCCTACCACTCAGGGCCGGTTCGGCTCGGGAGGTGACGTGTCAGCAGCGCCGGGACGACCGTTGCCCCTGATCACTCAGGACAACGAATTCTTCTGGACCTCGGGCGCCGACCACTCGCTGCGGCTCCAGCAATGCAATAGCTGCGAATCACTGATCCATCCGCCGGCTCCGGTGTGCCGGTACTGCCGATCGCGCGACATGGGCGTGCGGCCCGTCTCCGGCAAGGCGACGCTCGCCGGCTTCACCGTGAACCACCGCTTCAGCCTGCCTGGCATGCCGGCGCCCTACGTCATCGCTCAGGTGGCGATCGCCGAAGATCCGCGAATTCGGTTGACCACCAACATCATCGACTGCGAGGCCGATCGGCTCGAACTGGGCGACCAGGTCGAGGTCGTCTTCGAGCACGTCGAGGGCGTGTGGTTTCCGCTGTTCCGGCCGGTGCCGAATGCCGAAGCCGGCCCCTTGCCGACCGATGAGATAGCGCCGGAGCGGTTCGGCGACCACGTGCGCCCGGTGCTGACCACCGAGAAGTTCGAGGACAAGGTCGCCCTGACCGGAATCGGCATGTCACCCATCGGGCGCCGGCTGATGCAGCCGCCGTTGGCCCTGACCGTGCAGGCGTGCGAGGCGGCCATCGCCGACGCGGGGCTGACGTTCGCCGACATCGACGGCCTGTCCACCTATCCCGGTGCCATCAACGTCGGCGGCTTCGGGGAAGGCGGCGTGACCGCCCTGGAAGGGGCGCTTGGCATCCGGCCGACGTGGCACAACGGCGCCATGGAGACCTTCGGACCCGGCGGGTCGCTGATCGCCGCCATGCAGGCGGTCGCCTGCGGCCTGGCCCGCCACGTGCTCTGCTTTCGCACGCTCTGGGAAGCCACCAACAGCGAGCTGATGAAGCAGGGCAAGATCAGCCCGTCGATGGGCCGGATGTCGGGCTGGCAGATGCCATTTGGGGCCACATCCGCGGCGCACACCTTGGCGATGAACGCGCAACGGCACTTTCACCGCTACGGCACCACCAAGGAGACGTTGGGCTGGATCGCGTTGAACCAACGTGCCAATGCCGAGCTCAACCCCACCGCGATCTATCGAACCCCGATGACGATGGACGACTACCTGAACGCGCGGCCGGTCACCACGCCGTTCGGCCTCTACGACTGCGACGTACCCTGCGACGGCGCGATCGCCGTCATCGTCTCCGCCGTCGACGCCGCGCGCGACCTCGCCAAGCCGCCCGTCCTGGTCGAGGCGGTGGGCACCCAGATCATCGAACGAATCGACTGGGACCAAAGCACCCTCACCCACGAGCCGCAGGTGCTGGGTCAGGCCGCACACGTGTGGACACGTACCACGTTGCGCCCCAACGATGTTGACGTCGCCGAACTCTACGACGGTTTCACGATGAACTGCCTGTCGTGGATCGAGGCGCTGGGCTTCTGCGGCATCGGCGAGGCCAAAGAGTTCCTCGACGGCGGCAAGAACATCGCCCGCAACGGCCAGCTTCCGCTCAACACCCACGGCGGCCAGCTCTCGCACGGCCGCACCCACGGCATGGGCCTGGTCCACGAGGCCATCACCCAGCTGCGCGGCGAGGCCGGCGATCGCCAGGTCGCCGACGCCCGCGTCGGCGTCGTCAGCAGCGGCGGTCTCACCCCCAGCGGCGTTTTGTTGTTGCGGGCGGACACATGAGCGGCCCGGCGCCCCGGCCCCGGCTGGTGATCGTCGACGGCGTGCCGATGTCGGCGCTGATCGCCGAATCCGCCGAACCCAAGGCCGTGATCGTCGCGATCCACGGCGGAGGTACCACCGCGGTCTATTTCGATTGCCCGGGCCATCCGTCGTTGTCGCTGCTGCGGAGCGGCGCGGCGGCCGGATTCACCGTGGTGGCCCTCGACCGGCCCGGCTACGGCAGCTCGGCCCCCTACCCCGAGGCGATGACGTTGCCTGAGCAGCGGGTCAACCTCGCCTACGGCGCGGTGGATCGCATCCTCGGCGATCGGCCACGCGGCGCGGGATTGTTCCTGATGGGCCATTCCGGGGGATGCGAACTCGCGATGCGGATGGGCGCCGACGAGCGCGGCGCCGATCTGCTGGGCATCGAACTGGCCGGTACGGGCCGGCGTTATCACCCGGCGGCGAGGGACATCCTGAAAACCGCGACGCGCGAACGCCGCCCGGCCGGCCTGCGCGAGCTGCTCTGGCACCCGGAACACCTGTATCCGCCCGAGGTCCTCAGCGGTGTTACGGTCTCTCCGACGGCGCCGTCCTACGAGGACCAGATGGTGTCGAACTGGGCCCGTCAGGACTTCTCGGCGCTCGCCCCGGCCGTGCGTGTCCCGGTGCAATTCAGCATCGCCGAACACGAAAAGGTCTGGCAGAACGACCCTTCCGCAGTGTCGGAGATCGAGGGCCTGTTCTCCGGCGCGCCGCGGTTCCGCGTGCACCGTCAGCCCGACGCGGGGCACAACATGAGCCTGGGTCACACCGCGGCGGCCTACCACGCAGAAGTTTTCGCGTTCGCCGACGACTGCGTGGCCGCCCGCGCGAATTCCGTTGGAGCAGAAGATGACCTGGAGGCCGGATGAGGGTCGGATTCATCGGTCTGGGCAGTCAGGGCGGGCCCATGGCCCGCCGGATCGTCGAGCGCGGCTACGAGACGACGCTGTGGGCGCGCAGGCCCGCGACCCTCGAGCCGTTCGCCGACACGGCGGCGAAGGTCGCCGAGTCACCGGCCGAGCTCGCGGCGGCCAGCGATCTGGTCTGCCTTTGCGTCGTGGGCGACGCCGACATCGACGAGATCGCGGCCGGTGAGCGCGGGCTGTTGGCGGCCATGAAGCCGGGCGGTGTGATCGCGGTGCACAGCACCGTGCATCCCACCACCTGCCGGGAACTGGCGAACAAGGCCGCGGCCAACGGCATCTCGGTTATCGACGCGCCGGTGAGCGGGGGCGGACCTGCGGCATCCGAAGGGCGGCTGCTGGTGATGGTCGGTGGTGACGCCGACGTCGTCGAGCGGTGCCGCCCGGTCTTCGCCACCTACGCCGATCCTGTCGTCCACCTCGGGGAGCTGGGTTCCGGTCAAACCACTAAGTTGCTCAACAACCTGCTGTTCACCGCCCACCTGGCCACGGCGGCCACCGCGCTGTCGCTGGCCGGCGCCCTCGGCGTCGACCCGGACCGCCTCACCGAAGTTGTCTCTCGCAGCAGCGGGAACAGCTTCGCCCTCAACGCCCTTGGCGGGATCGGCGGGTTGGACCGGCTCGCCGGTGTGGCCGGGACGCTGCTGCAAAAGGATGTTCGCCTGGTGGTCGACCTGGCCGAACGGGCCGGGGCGAGCGGGGGCGCCGTGCTGGAGGCGGCCGATGCCGCGCTGGCCATGATGGGCACTTCCCGATGAGGTCCCCGTGAGGGTCGGGTTCATCGGTGTCGGGCGGATGGGCCGGCCCATGGTGGCCCG